>JBDLTM010000013.1:0-19951 GCA_039805805.1 Pseudomonadota bacterium
CTCGGCCGCCTACGCCGCGCGCTACGTGGCCAAGAACATCGTCGCCGCAGGCCTGGCCAAGCAGTGCCAGATCCAGGTCGCGTACGCGATCGGCGTCGCGCAGCCGATGAACATCACCGTCTACACCGAAGGCACCGGCGTGATCCCGGACGCGCGCATCGCCGAGATCGTTCGCGAGGTGTTCGACCTGCGCCCGCGCGGCATCATCCAGATGCTGGACCTGCTGCGCCCGATCTACAGCAAGACCGCCGCCTACGGCCACTTCGGCCGCGACGAGCCTGAGTTCAGCTGGGAGCGGACCGACAAGGTGCAGATCCTGCGCGATCTGGCCGGCCTGTCGGCAGCCTGAAGAAGCGAAGGGGCCTCCGGCCCCTTCTTCATTGCTGCGACGGCAGCCTGGCTGACCGACCAGATCCAGGCTGGCGAACGCAGCAAGGCCCCAGCGCGGGCAAGAAGGCAGCAGACGGGAATGGAAAAGGATTGGTGGTGCCCATGGGCAGGATCGAACTGCCGACCTCTCCCTTACCAAGGGAGTGCTCTACCACTGAGCCACATGGGCATTTCTGCCGCAGGCAGAAAATGGAGCGGGATAAGAGGCTCGAACTCTCGACCTATACCTTGGCAAGGTATCGCTCTACCAACTGAGCTAATCCCGCATTGAATTTTTGGCTCCCCGACCTGGGCTCGAACCAGGGACCTACGGATTAACAGTCCGGCGCTCTACCGACTGAGCTATCGGGGAATACGATGCATTGCGCATCGATCGGAAGCTGTGATTATATACAGAAAATCCCGCCTTTCCGAGCCACTGATCGAGCCCGGGAACTTCAGTTCAGTCGAACAGCTCGGCCTGTGCCAGCGCCCTGCCCTGCTGGTCCTTGGCCGACAGCTGCGGCGCGCTGCCGACATCGGGCCACTGGACGCCGATCGCCGGATCATCCCAGGCGATGCAGCGCTCATGCCCGGGGCTATAGTAGTCGGTGGTCTTGTAGAGGAAGTCGGCCGACTCGCTCAGTACCTGGAAGCCATGCGCGAAGCCCGGCGGTATCCAGAGCTGGCGCTGATTGCCCTCGGACAGTTCGACACCGACCCAGCGGCCGAAGGTCGGTGAAGACTTGCGGATGTCGACCGCGACATCGAACACCTCGCCGCGCACCACGCGAACCAGCTTGCCCTGCGCTTTTGGAGCCAGCTGGTAGTGCAGGCCGCGCAGCACGCCCCTGGCGCTGCGGCTGTGGTTGTCCTGCACGAAGCTGAACTGGGTGCCGGTGGCGGCGTCGAAGGCCTGCTGGTTGAAGCTCTCGTAGAAGAAGCCGCGCTCGTCGCCGAACACCCTGGGTTCGATGACCAGCACCTCGGGGATGGCGGTGGGAATGACCTTCATGCTCAGAACACCCTGGAAGAGAGCAGGCCGAGCAGGTACTGGCCGTAGCCATTCTTCTTCAGCGGGTCGGCCAGGCGCTGCAGCTGGGCGTCGTCGATCCAGCCGCTGCGCCAGGCGACCTCCTCGGGGCAGGCGACCTTGAGGCCCTGGCGCTTCTCGAGCGTGGCGATGAACTGGCCGGCCTCGAGCAGGCTGTCGTGGGTGCCGGTGTCGAGCCAGGCGTAGCCGCGGCCCATGGTCTGCACCGTCAGGCTGCCCTGTTCCAGATAGGCCTGGTTGACGCTGGTGATCTCGAGCTCGCCGCGCGCGCTGGGCTTGACCGCCTTGGCGATCTCGACCACCTGGCTGTCGTAGAAGTACAGGCCGGTGACGGCGTAGTTGGACTTGGGAGCGACGGGCTTTTCCTCGATGCTGATGGCGCGGCCGGCGGCATCGAACTCGACCACGCCGTAGCGCTCGGGGTCGTTGACATGGTAGGCGAACACGGTCGCGCCCTGCGCTTGAGCGTCGGCAGCTTCCAGCAGCGGCTGGAAGTCGTGGCCATAGTAGATGTTGTCGCCCAGCACCAGCGCGCTGGGCGCGCCATCCAGGAAGGCCTCACCGATGATGAAGGCCTGAGCCAGGCCGTCGGGAGAAGGCTGGACCGCGTACTCGATGCTCATGCCCCATTGGGAACCGTCGCCGAGCAGTTGCTGGAAGCGCGGCGTGTCCTGAGGCGTGCTGATGACCAGCACCTCGCGGATGCCCGCGAGCATCAGCGTGCTGAGCGGGTAGTAGATCATCGGCTTGTCGTAGACCGGCAGCAGCTGCTTGCTGATCGCGAGCGTGGCCGGGTGCAGCCTTGTGCCGGAGCCGCCAGCCAGGATGATGCCTTTGCGTTGTTGAGCCATCTCTAGGGTTTCCTGTTCTTTGTCAGAGGATCTCGGCCAGCATGCGCTCGACGCCCTGCTGCCAGGCAGGCAAGTTCAGGCCGAAAACTTGCTGCAGCCTGCCCGTATCCATGCGCGAGTTGTGCGGACGGCGCGCCGGCGTCGGGAAGGCGCTGGTCGGCACCGGATCGATCGCCTGGACCTTGAGCGCCAGCTCAGGCTTGAGACGGCGCGCAGCCGCGATCACGTGGCTGGCGTAGCCGTGCCAGGAAGTTTCGCCTGCGGCTGCCAGGTGATAGACGCCGGCGCCCGCTCCCGTGCGCAGCACCTGGGCCAGGGCGTGCGCCGAGACGTCGGCGATCAGCTCGGCGCCGGTCGGAGCACCGCACTGGTCGTCGATCACGGTCAGGCGCTCGCGATCGGCCGCCAGCCGCAGCATGGTCCTGGCGAAGTTGCCGCCACGCGCGGCATAGACCCAGCTGGTCCTGAAGATCAGGTGACGCCCGCAGGCCTGCGCGATCAGGCGTTCGCCTTCGAGCTTGCTGCGGCCATAGGTGTTGAGCGGGCCGGTGGCGTCGTCCTCGCGCCAGGGCTGAGTGCCGCTGCCGTCGAAGACATAGTCGGTGCTGTAGTGCAGCAGCCAGGCGCCGACTTCGGCAGCGGCCTGCGCCAGCGCCTGCGGCGCCAGC
The DNA here is from genome assembly GCA_039805805.1 of Pseudomonadota bacterium. GTDB lineage: Bacteria > Pseudomonadota > Gammaproteobacteria > Burkholderiales > Burkholderiaceae_C > Malikia. The sequence goes on from JBDLTM010000013.1 coordinate 2,943, forward strand.
GCGTTGATCAGCTGCGCGAGCTCGGGCTCGCTCTCGGCCTTGTCGACCGCGGTGTGCGCTGCGGCGTTGACGATAGCCACCGGGCGCAGGGCGCGCACGGTGGCGCGCAGGCCCTCTAGGTCGGAAAGGTCGCCGCAGTGATCGGTGCTGTTGCGGTCGAGCGCCACGACCTGGCCCAGCGGTGCCAGGCTGCGCTGCAGCTCCCAGCCGACCTGGCCCTTGGCGCCCAGCAGCAGGATGGTGGGCTTATGTTCGTTGCTAATCATGCCGGCTGCACCTCGCCGGCATACTGCTTGGCCACCCAGTCACGGTAGCTGCCGCTCTGCACATGCGCGACCCAGTCCGGATTGGCCAGGTACCACTCGACCGTCTTGCGGATGCCGGTCTCGAAGGTCTCGGCCGGCTTCCAGCCCAGTTCGCGCTCGATCTTGCGCGCGTCGATCGCGTAGCGGCGGTCATGGCCTGGGCGGTCGGTCACGTAGCTGATCTGCGTGGCGTAGGAACTGCCGTCGGCCTTGGGGCGCAGCTCGTCGAGCAGCGCGCAGACAGTTTGGACGATCTCGATGTTGGGCTTCTCGTTCCAGCCGCCGACGTTGTAGGTCTCGCCCAGGTGGCCGCCTTCGAGCACCCGGCGGATCGCGCTGCAGTGGTCCTTGACGTAGAGCCAGTCCCGGATCTGCATGCCGTCGCCGTAGACCGGCAGGTTCTTGCCAGCCAGCGCGTTGACGATCATCAGCGGGATCAGCTTCTCGGGGAAATGGTAGGGGCCGTAATTGTTGCTGCAGTTGGTGGTGAGCACCGGCAGGCCGTAGGTGTGGTGCCAGGCACGCACCAGATGATCGGACGCAGCCTTGGACGCCGAATAGGGGCTGTTGGGCTCGTAGCGGTTGGTTTCGGCGAAGGGAGGATCTTCCTTCGACAGCGTGCCGTAGACCTCGTCGGTGCTGACATGCAGGAAGCGGAACGCGGCCTTCTCGTCGGCCGGCAGCGCGGACCAGTAGGCGCGCACCGACTCCAGCAGGCGGAAGGTGCCCAGGATATTGGTCTGGATGAAGTCCTCGGGGCCGTGGATGCTGCGGTCCACATGCGACTCGGCCGCGAAGTTGAGCACGGCGCGGGGCCGGTGTTCGGCCAGCAGCCGGTCGACGAGCTCGCGGTCGCCCAGATCGCCCTGCACGAAGAGGTGAGCCGGGTTGTCCTTGAGCGAACCCAGGTTCTCGAGGTTGCCGGCGTAGGTCAGCTTGTCGAGGTTGATGACGGGCTCATCCGAGCCGGCCAGCCAGTCGAGCACGAAGTTGCTGCCGATGAAGCCGGCGCCGCCGGTGACGAGGATCATGTTCTTGTCCCTTCTGATCTGAAATATTCGCCCATTATCCTGTCATCCTGAAGGTCATTGATGGCCGAATCCCGGCCAGCTCGACGTCAAGCGGCCACATGATCTAACATCTCCGCTTGGCCGGAGCCCTCCCATGAAACTGATCGACACCGTGACCGCCCAGGCAGGCGAGATGGCGCAGCTGCGCCGCGACCTGCACGCCCACCCCGAGCTCGCCTTCGAGGAGCACCGGACCGCCGAGCTGATCGCCGGCAAGCTGGCAGAGTGGGGCATAGAGGTCCACCGGGGCCTGGGCCGCACCGGCGTGGTCGGCCTGATCCAGGGTCGCGACGGCGGCGCCTGCGGTCGCAGCGTCGGCCTGCGCGCCGACATGGATGCGCTGCCGATGACCGAGCTCAATACCTTCGGCCACGCCAGCCGGCATCCGGGCCGCATGCATGGCTGCGGCCACGACGGCCATGTCGCGATCCTGCTGGCGGCGGCGCGTGAACTGGCCAGCCGGCGCGACTTCGACGGCACCGTGGTGCTGATCTTCCAGCCGGCGGAGGAAGGCGGCGGCGGCGCGCGCGAGATGGTGGCCGAGGGCCTGTTCGAGCGCTTCGCCGCAGAGGCGGTGTTCGGCCTGCACAACTGGCCGGGACTGCCGGCCGGCAGCCTCGCGGTCAGCCCGGGCCCGGTGATGGCATCGAGCAACGAGTTCCTGATCCGGATCCGCGGCAAGGGCGGCCATGCCGCGATGCCGGACCGCACGCTCGACCCGATTCCCGTCGCCTGCCAGCTGGTGCAGGCCTTCCAGACCATCGTCTCGCGCAACGTCAAGCCGATCGACACCGCCGTGATCTCGGTCACCATGATCCACACCGGCGAGGCGACCAATGTGGTGCCGGACGCCTGTGAGATCCAGGGGACGGTGCGCACTTTCAGCCACGCGGTGCTGGACCTGGTCGAGCGGCGCATGCGCGAGCTTTCGCTCCATACCTGCGCGGCCTTCGGCGCCGAATGCGAATTCGAGTTCGTGCGCAACTACCCGCCGACCGTCAACAGCGGCCCGGAGGCGGCCTTCGCGCGCGAGGTCGCGCTCGACGTCGTCGGCGCTGCGCTGACGCTGGAGCAGGAACCGACCATGGGCGCCGAGGACTTCGCCTACATGCTGCAGGCCCGGCCGGGTGCCTACCTGTTCCTGGGCAATGGCGACGGCGCGCACCGCGCGGCCTATGGCGCCGGCCACGATGCCGGCCCCTGCATGCTGCACAACCCGCACTACGACTTCAACGACGGGCTGATCCCGGTCGGCGCGAGCTACTGGGTAGCGCTCGCGACGCGCTGGCTCGGCACGCCGCGCGGCTGAAACGCTGCCGCCGACCTGGGCCGGGGCTCAGGCGACGGCGCCGTAGCGGTGGTGCGCGATCGCCAGCAGGCCGTCGAAGATCAGGCTCTCGACCAGCTCGAACTCGACCGTCATGCTGGGCGCCATCTTCCAGCCGGCGCCGCCGGTCATGATGCAGGCCGGCTCCTCGCCGCAGTGGCGGCGCAGGTTGTCGACCATGCGCTGCACCGCACCCGCGATCGCGAAGGTGCCGCCGCTGGTCAGCGCGTCGCTGGTGTTGGTCGGAAAATCGCGCACCTCTCCGGTCGGCACATGCAGGCCGGCGGTGCCGGACTCGAGCGCGCGCAGCATGATGCCGTGGCCGGGCAGGATGATGCCGCCCAGGAAGCGGCCCTCGGAGTCGATCGCCTCGACAGTGACCGCGGTGCCGACCATCACCAGCACGCAGGGCCGGCGCTGAGCGCGCGAGAGCAGGCGCTGGCGCGCGCCGATCATCGCGACCCAGCGGTCCGAGCCGAGCCGGGCTGGATGGTCGTAGCCGTTGACGACGCCGGCCTCGGCCGCGCTCGAAACCACCCATTGCGGCGCCACGTCCCAGAGCTCTAGCTGCTCCTCGACCCGGCGCCGAACGGCCTCGCCCGCGACGACGCAGCCCAGCACCCGGGACGGCGCCGGCAAGCGGCTCCAGTCCCCCTCGGCCAGGGTCTCGATGTTCTCGAGGAACTGGACCCCATGCGCGACCAGTCGAGCGTTGACGTCGGGACGCTCATAGAGCGCCCACTTGAGGCGGGTGTTACCGATATCGATGGCAAGCAGACTCATGGCGCGATGATAAACACCTCGGTACCAGGGTTTACCCTTGTCCGGCAGCCCGCCGTCAGCTCTGGCGCCAGGGCAGGCCATGGAAGCGCCAGCCGCCCAGGCGACCGCGCTGGCCGCTGGCATCCGGATCGCCCTCGAAGCCCTCGAGGATGTTGTAGGCCTCCAGGCCGAGCTCGGTCGCGCGCTTGGCCGCCGCGACCGAGCGCACACCGCTGCGGCACAGCAGCACGACTTTCCTGCCGCCGCTGGCCTGCTGCAGTTGGGCATCGAAATCGGGGTTCATTGCCATGCCGGGCCACTGCTTCCAGGCCGCTGCTGCCGCATCAGGCACGAAGCCGACCCAGGCGCGCTCGGCGTCGGCGCGCACGTCGACCAGCACCGCCTCGCCGGCCTGCACCCATTCCCAGGCCAGCTGTGGCGAGACGTCGCCCGCGTAGTCCTGGGCCGGGCGCGGCTGCAGCAGCAGCGCGCCGTCGAGGTCATGGCGCAGGCCCGAGTTCAGGTTGGCCGGCACCGCCTCGTCCATGCGACGCGGCCGCGGCAGGTTCAGGCCTTCCATGATGGCGGTGAACTCCTGCTCGGTCTTGCCGGCCAGGCGCGGGTTGTGCGCCTTCTCGTGACCGATGCTCGAATGCCTGCGGCCATGGTAGTCGTGACCGGGCCAGACGGTGGTGTCGGCCGGCAGCGCGAACAGCCGGGACGTAATGCTGTGCCAGAGCGCCGCAGCGCTGCCGGACTGGAAGTCGGTGCGACCGCAGCCGCTGATCAGCAGCGTGTCGCCGGTGAAGACATGGCGGTGGCCCGCGCTTTCCCAGTAGTAGCTCATGCTGCCGGCGGTATGGCCGGGGGTGGCGATCGCCTGCAGCGACTGGCTGCCGAAGGCCAGCGTGTCGCCGTCCTGCAGCTGGACCGAGGCATTGCCGATGCCACAGCCAGCCGGCGCGACGGTGCGAGCCCCGGTGTGCTCGGCCAGCAGGCCGGCGCTGGTGATGTGGTCGGCATGTGCATGGGTCTCGACCGTCCAGAGCAGCTTGAGGCCGTACTCGCGCAGCGCGGCGAGGTCGCGCTCGAGCTGGGTGTCGACCGGGTCGATGATCAGCGCCTCGCGGCTGGCTTGATCGAACAGCAGATAGGTGTAGGTGCAGGATTCGGGATCGAAGAGCTGGATCGGTTGCATGGTAGAGGTATCCATGGATGGCTTGCGGCGCGTCAGGCCGCCAATACCCCCCGCATCATAAGTAGAGTCGCGATCCCGCGCTGGCGCCGCATGGACTTTGGACGGAAAATAGCAGGTTTGTCGCCTGACGGCGACCCGTTGGAGATCCTGTGCATCCTTACCTCTCGGCCGCCCTGGGCGGCATGCTGATCGGACTGGCGAGTTGGCTGCTGCTCGCCGGCCTTGGCCGCGTCGCGGGCATCAGCGGCATCACCTGCTCGGCGCTGGGCGAGCATGGCTGGCACGCCTACTGGCGCTGGGCCTTCCTGCTCGGCCTGGTCCTGGGCGGCGCGCTGTTCGCGCAGTGGCTGCCGGCGCCCGAGCTGCCGGCCCGCGCGCCGCTGCTGATCGTGGCAGCCGGCCTTCTGGTAGGCTTTGGCAGCGTGCGCGGCTCGGGCTGCACCAGCGGCCACGGCGTCTGCGGCCTGGGCCGGCGCTCGCTGCGCTCGCTGGTCGCGGTGCTGACCTTCATGGCCAGCGCCTTCGCGACCGTCTTCCTGGCTGGAGGCCTGCAATGAGACCCGACAACTTCGCCATCCCGACCCAGCCTCGCCGCGCCTCGACGACACAACTGGCAGGCGGCCTGCTGCTGGCGCTGGCCGCTGGCCTGCTGTTCGCGCTCGGCCTGGTGCTGTCGGGCATGACGCAGCCGGCCAAGGTGATCGCCTTCCTGAACCTGGCCGGCGTGAGCCAGGGCGAATTTCCCGGGACCTGGGACCCGAGCCTGGCCTTCGTGATGGGCGGCGCGGTCATGGTCACGCTGCTGGCGTTCTGGCTCACGCCGCCCAGCGCCAGCCATCCGCTGCGCAGGCCCTGGCTCGGCGGCCAATTCGTGCTGCCGGAGCAGGAGCGCGTCGACGCCCCGCTGCTGCAGGGCGCGGTCATCTTCGGCATCGGCTGGGGCCTGGCGGGCTACTGCCCGGGCCCGGCGCTGGCCTCGCTGCTGGTCGGTGGCCAGGACATCTGGCTGTTCGTGCCGGCGATGCTGGCCGGCATGTGGCTGGCGCGCAAGACGATGCCCTGAAGCGGCTGCCGCTGCCAGGCCCTGGCGCGAACTGGATCAGGGCAGCGGCCAGACCACGCCGTTGTCGTTCAGGATGGCGTCGAGCGGGAAGTCATGCGACTCGGGCTCGAGCTCGGGCAGGAAGCCGTTCGTGTAGCCAAGTCCGACGGTGAAGGGCCGCGGCGACAGCGCCGCCAGCGTGCGGTCGTAGAAGCCGCCGCCATAGCCGAGCCGGTAGCCGCCCGGCCCGTAGCCGACGCAGGGGACGAACAGCAGGGTCGGCTGCACCAGCTCGGTCTCCTTGGGCTTGGGGATGCCGTAGGCGTCTTCCTCCATCTCGCAGCCCGGATACCAGCGGTGGAAGCTCAGCGTCTTGTCGGCCTTGTTGATCACCGGCAGGCCGATCTTGCGTCGGCGCGATGCGGCTGCCGCGTCCGCTTCCATGCCTGCCTCCTGCCAGCGGAAGAGCGCCGGCAGCGGGTCGAATTCGCCCTTGATCGGCCAGTAGGCTCCGATCACGGTGTCGGGACGCTCGACCAGCCAGACCCGCATGACACGCTGCAATGCCTCGTTGCGCGCCAGCCTGTCCTCCAGCTGCAGGCGCTCGGCCACCAGTTTCTTGCGCCAGGCCGCCTTCTGCTCCGCCCGACCCGAATGCACGACTCCGCCTTTGTTGTCCATAATCGCCCTATGAAGAGAAATGTGACGCTGTCCACAGGATTGTGGTCGATTTTGGCCACGCTTTCCGCTGCGGCCGCGCTGGCTGCCGCGCCCTCTGCAGCCACCGCCCAATCCAGCCCGGAACGCTCGCTGCAGGAGATGCGCGAAGCCTTCCGCAAGAACGACCAGCGCGCGCTGCGCGAGGGCCTGCCACGCCTGCAAGGCCATCTGCTGGAGCCGCTGGCGGCCTACTGGGAGCTCAGGACCCGGCTCGACAGCGCGAGTCCGGACGAGATCCGCGCCTTCCTGCGCCGCTGGGCCGGCAGCTACTACGAGGACAGGCTGCGAAACGACTGGCTGCTGCAGCTGGGCCGGCGCGCCGACTGGAGCAACTTCCGCACCGAACATGCGCAGTACCGCATGAACGACGACCGCGAGGTCCAGTGCTACGCGCTGCTGTCCGATCACCTGCAGCGGCGCACGCCGGTGGCTGACAGCGTGCGCCAGCTCTGGCTGGGGCAAAAGGAGGCCGACTCGGGCTGTTCCAGCGCTGCCAGGGCCCTGCTGCAGAAAGACGAGCTCAGTCCTGAGACCGCCTGGCAGCGCGCCCGGCTCGCGATGGAAAGTGGTCGCCTGCGCGTGGCGACCCAGGCGGTCGCGATGCTGGACGACGACTGGGTCTCGACCGTCGAGCAGATCTACGCCAATCCGGAGCGCTATCTGGACGAGAAGCTGACCGCGCTGCGCCCGAGGACCAAGGAGCTCGTGACGCTGGCGCTGGTGCGGCTGGCCGCCAAGAACTTCGAGGATGCCGCCGAGGAGGCCGGCAAGCTGCGCTGGCGGACCCAGCTGACCGCCGAGGAGCGCAGCTGGGTCTGGGGCGTGATCGGCCGCCAGGCAGCGCAGAAGCTGTCGCCACGCGCGCTCGAATACTTTGGCCGCGCGCAGGACAAGCACCTTCACGACGACATGCTGGCCTGGAAGGCGCGCGCCGCGCTGCGCGCCGCCGACTGGCCGGCGGTGCAGGAAGCGATCGCGCACATGGGCGAGGCGCAAAGGCGCGATCCGACCTGGATCTACTGGCAGGCCCGCGCCCTGCTCGCACTGCAAGGCCCCGGCCACGACGAGCAGGCTCGCGCGCTGCTGCAGCGCATCGCGGGCCATGGCGGCTTCTACGAGCAGCTCGCGCAGGAGATGCTGGGACAGGCGACCATGCTGCCCCCCGCCCCGGATCCTCTGAGCGCAGCCGAGAAGGCTGCAGCGCGCCACAACCCGGGATTGCAGCGCGCGCTGTGGGCGATCGCCAACGGCCTGCGCGCCGAGGGCGAGCGCGAGTGGAACTACACCACCAACCTGCACCAGCGTGGCGGGATGGGCGATCGCGAACTGCTGGCCGCGGCCGAGTTGGCCTGCCAGCATCAGGTCTGGGACCGCTGCATCAGCGCCAGCGACCGCACCAAGGCCGAGATCGACTTCTCGCAACGCTTCCCGACCCCTCACCGCGAGCAGGTCGTCAGGCGCGCCCGCGATGTCGGACTCGACCCCGCCTATGTCTACGGCCTGATCCGGCAGGAGAGCCGCTTCATCACCCAGGCCCGCTCGGGCGTGGGCGCGTCGGGACTGATGCAAGTGATGCCGGCGACCGCCGCCTGGACTGCCAAGCGCATCGGCCTGCGCGACTTCAAGCCGGAACAGATCACCGAGCGCGACACCAATATCGCGCTCGGCACCGCCTACCTCAAGCTCGCGCTCGACGACTTCGAGGGCTCTATGGCGATGGCCGCTGCCGCCTACAACGCCGGCCCGGGTCGCCCGCGAACCTGGCGCAACGGTCCGGTGCTCGAAGCGCCGGTCTGGATCGAGAACATCCCCTTCACCGAGACGCGCGACTACGTCAAGAAGGTGCTCGCCAACACCAACAACTATGCCGTGCTCTTGAGCGGTCAGCCGCAACGCCTCGGCAGCCGGCTGGCAGCGATCGGACCGCGCCTGAGCAGCGTCCCGCCGAACGCCGACCTGCCCTGAGGATTTTCAACTGCATGGAGGACAGATGATGAAACGCATCCTGCTGCTGGGCGGTACCGGCTTCGTCGGCCGCCATGTCTGCGAGCACCTGGCCCGTGCCGGCCTGCAGATGACCGTGCCGACCCGGCGCGCCGTCAACGCCCAGTCGGTGCAGACCCTGCCCGGCGTGACCGTGCTCGAGGCCGACATCCACGACGAGGCGACGCTGGCCAGGCTGGTGCCAGGCCATGACGCCGTCATCAGCCTGGTCGGCGTGCTGCACGGCAAGCCGGCGCGCTTCCAGCTCAACCATGTCGAGCTGCCGCGCAAGCTCGCCAAGGCCATGAAGGCGGCGGGCGTGCCGCGCCTGGTCCATGTCAGCGCCCTGGGCGCGAGCCCCACCGGACCGTCCCACTACCAGCGCAGCAAGGCGGCTGGCGAGACGCTGCTGCGCGAGTCAGGACTGGACCTGACGCTGCTGCGTCCGAGCGTGATCTTTGGCGCTGGCGACAGCTTCCTGCGCCTGTTCGCGCGCCTGCAGGCCAGCCTGCCGGTCATGCTGCTGCCAGGCGCCAGCGCGCGGCTGCAGCCGGTCTGGGTCGGCGATGTGGCCAGCGCCGCCGTGCGCTGCCTGCTCGACCCCGCCACCATAGGCCAGACCTATGAGCTCGCCGGTCCCAGGCCCTACACGCTGGGCGAGCTGGTGCGGCTGGCAGGCCGGCTGTCGGGGCACCCGCGTCCGGTGATCGGACTTCCGCTGGCCTTCGGCCATCTGCAGGCCATGGCGCTGCAGCTGCTGCCGGGCGAGCCGCTGATGAGCAGCGACAATCTCGCTTCGCTCAAGGTCGACAACGTCGCCAGCGGCCAGCTGCCGGGCCTCGCCGAGCTCGGCATCGTGCCGGCCCCGCTGGAGCCCACGGCGGCTCGCTACCTCGAGCTCGACGGCCGGGCCGACCCCCTGCTGGCCCTGCGCCGACGCCACCCCCTCGGCTGAGACCAGGCCCGCCGCCCCATCCGAAAGCCCCTATGCCCGCCAAGAAAACCACTACCCAGGTCGCCCCTCCTTCCGGCATCACCGTGCATCGCAGCGAGCATCAGCGCGACATCATCAACCGCCTGCGCCGCATCGAAGGCCAGGTGCGCGCGCTGGCCGAAATGGTCGACAGCGGCCGCCCCTGCGAGGACATCGCGCAGCAGATGTCGGCTGCGCGCAAGGCGATGGACAAGGCCTTCTACCGCATGATGGCCTGCTCGATGCTGGAGGCGGTCAGCAACGGCGAGTCGGTCGAGGGCGTCGAGCGCTCGACCCGCATCCTCGAGAAGTACGCATGAGGCCTGCGGCAGGACAGACCTACCTGGTCGGCGGCGCGGTGCGCGACGGCCTGCTCGGCCATTTCCATACCGTGCACCAGCTGCCCGACGGCAGCCCGCATGCCGACCGTGACTGGGTCGTGGTCGGCAGCTCGCCCGAAGCGATGAGGGCGCAGGGTTTCCTGCCGGTCGGGCGCGACTTTCCGGTCTTCCTGCACCCCCGCACGCGCGAGGAATACGCGCTCGCGCGCACCGAGCGCAAGACCGCGCGCGGCTACCACGGCTTCGCCTTCCATGCGGCCACCGACGTCACGCTCGAGGAGGACCTGGCGCGGCGCGACCTTACGATCAACGCGATGGCGCTGCCGGCCGAGGCGCTCGACGAGGACGGCTGCTTCGATCCCGCCGACCCCCGCCTGATAGACCCCTACGGCGGCCGGCAGGACCTGCGCGCCAAGGTGCTGCGCCATGTGACCGACGCCTTCCACGAGGACCCGGTCCGCATCCTGCGCATGGCGCGCTTCGCCGCGCGCTGGCCCGACTTCCACGTCGCGCCCGAGACGATGGAGCTGATGCTTTCCATGGTCGAGCATGGCGAGGTCGACCACCTGGTGCCCGAGCGGGTCTGGCAGGAGCTCTCTCGCGGCCTGATGGAACAAAAGCCCTCGCGCATGCTGACCGTGCTGCGCGACTGCGGCGCCCTGAAGGTGCTGCTGCCCGAGGTCGACCGGCTCTGGGGCGTGCCGCAGCGCGCCGACTACCACCCCGAGGTCGACACCGGCGTGCACCTGTGCATGGTGCTCGACATGAGCGCCCGGCTGCAGGCGCCACTCAGCGTGCGCTTCGCCGCGCTCTGTCACGACCTCGGCAAGGGCAACACGCCGGCCGACGTGCTGCCGCGCCACATCGGCCACGAGATGCGCAGCGTCAAGCTGCTGCTCAAGCTGTGCGAGCGCTGGCGCGTGCCGCGCGACTGCAAGGAGCTCGCCGAGGTGGTCGCGCGCGAACATGGCCATGTGCACCGCTGCGCCGACCTGTCGGCACCGGCGACGCTGCGCCTGCTCGAGCGCTGCGACGCGATCCGGCGACCGGCACGCTTCGAAGAGTTCCTGCTGGCCTGCGAATGCGACGCGCGCGGCCGGCTGAGCTTCGAGGAAGCGCCCTACCCGCAGGCGAGCCGGCTCCAGACCGCCCTGGCCGCGGTGCTGGCGGTGCCGACGGCTCCGATCGCCGCCCGCATCACCCAGGAGGTCAGGCTGCACAGCGGCGATCCGGCCCGGCTCGGGCCCGCGATCGCGCAGGCGATCGAGCATGCGCGCAGCGAGGCGGTCGCGCTGGCGCTCAATCCGGCCCAGCACGAAAGCCGCGCGGCCGCCATGGCCGAAAGCGGCAACGCGCCGGTGCGCTAAGCGCCGGCCCCGGGCGGCTGGCGGCGCGGGCGCGCCCAATCGTGCAAGTCGGCGTTAATTACAATCGCTCCTCCACGACCGCCATCCCCCCTTGTCCGCCACCACTGCCCATATCCGTTTCAAGAAGGTCAGCCTGCGCCGCGGCAACACCCAGGTGTTCAGCGGCCTGAGCCTGGACTTGGCCGAGCCGCGCATCGGCCTGATCGGCGACAACGGTGCCGGCAAGAGCAGCCTGTTCCGCCTGATCGGCGGACTCGAGGAGCCCAGCGCGGGCGAGGTGCTGGCCTGCGATCTGCCGGCGGGCCGCCTGCCTGCCGGCACGGTCGGGATGATGTTCCAGAACCCCGACGAGCAGATCATTTTCCCGACCGTCGAGGAGGAGCTGGCGTTCAGTTTGACTGTAACGGGCATCACGCGCTCCGCGGCCAGGTCCAAGGCGCGCGAATTCCTCGCTGGACGTGGACTGACCGACTGGGCCGAGCGCGCCGTCGGCGGCCTGAGCCAGGGACAGCGCCAGCACCTGTGCTGGCTGGCCCTGCTGATCGCCGCGCCGCGCATCCTGCTGCTCGACGAGCCCTACGCCAGCCTGGACCTGCCAGCCCAGGCTCGACTGCGGCAGGAGATCGACCGCGCCGGACAGCAGGTCCTGGTCTCGACCCACCAGCTCGAGCAGGTGCGCGGCTTCGAACGCGTGATCTGGCTCGAACGCGGCCGCGTACGCGCCGACGGCCCGGGCCATGAAGTCTGCGCAGCCTACGAGGCTGACGTGGCTTCCCGCCTACTGCCCCCCGCTCCACTGCCCGCCTGAAGCGCCATGCACAGCCTCTACAGCGATCAACGCAGCTGGCTGCACGGCATACCCGCTGGCTTGAAGCTGGCCGGACTGGCCCTGCTCAGCACCGCGCTGTTCTGGTTGCAGGACTTGCGGGTACTGCTGGCCAGCGCGGCGGCGTGCATCCTGCTGCTCGCCTCCCTGGGAAGCTCGGCGCGCGGCGCCTGGCGCGTGCTGCGCTCCCTGCTGCTGATCGGGCTGCTCATCACCGCCGTCCACGCCTGGCTGGGCCAGCCACTGCTGGGGCTGGGCAGCGCCTTGCGCCTGCTGTGCACCGCGACGCTCGGCACCCTGCTGACGCTGAGCACGCGCTACAGCGATCTGCTCGAGGTGGTCGAGAAGCTGCTGACCCCGCTGGCACGCTGGGGCTGGCGGGTGGACCGGCTGGCGCTGCAGCTGGCCCTGATGCTGCGCTTCACCGAGCATTTCTTCGTGCAGTGGAAGCGCCTGGACGACGCCCACCGCGCACGCTGTGGCCGCCCCGGAGGCTGGCGGCTGCTGGCTCCGCTGACGATACAGATGTTGCTGTCGGCACGCCGGGTGGCTGACGCGCTCCATCTGAGGCGCGGTCCGTGACGATACGATTCGGATTCCACGGACAATCCCGCTTTTCCATCCCCTGACCCAAGGAGTCAAGCATGAACCAGGCACGCCAGAATGCCGCCCTGATCCCGCTGCTCGCCGCCCTGCTCGCGGTGCTCGGCCTCATTCCCAAGATCGACCTGCCGCTGGGCGTGCCGATCACGCTGCAGACCCTGGGCGTGATGCTGGCAGGCTGCCTGCTCGGCCCCCGTCGCGCACTGCTCGCCGTGCTGCTGTTCCTCGGCGCGGTCGCGCTTGGCATGCCGCTGCTGTCGGGTGGCCGTGGCGGCATGGGCGTCTTCTTTGCGCCGTCGGCAGGCTATCTGCTAGGCTGGCCGCTGGGCGCTCTGGTCACCGGCCTGGTGATGTCGAAGCTTCCGACGGCATCGCCGCGCACAGCCGCCTTCGCGGCCTTCGTCGCGGCCGTCGTAGGCGGCCTGCTGACGGTGCATCTCTGCGGCGTGATCGGCCTCGTGCACCTGACCCAGCTCAGCTGGAGCCAGGCCGCCACGGGCACCCTGGTGTTCGTGCCGGGCGACCTGATCAAGGCGGTCATCTGCGCGCTGGTCATCCAGACGGTCGCGCGCGGCCTGCCCGACTGGCGCTTCGGCGGTCGCACCGCGCAATGAACCAGGGCGAGCGGGACGCGCTGGTCCACGCGCCGCTGGCGCGCTGGTCGCGCGAGCGCGCCGGACAGACCGCGATCGACGACGGCCACGAGCGGCTGAGCTTTGCCCAGCTGCAGCAGTCGATCGAACGCCTGCGTCCGACGCTGGAAGGCGCAGCGCCAACCGTGATGGTCGACTGTCAGCAGTCGACCACCGCTCAGCTGGTGGAATTCCTGGCCGTCATCGAATCGGGCCGCTGCGCTGCGGTCAGCGACCCGGACTGGACCGCGCCGGTACTTGCCGCCGTGGGAGAGAGGCTCGCCGCGCTACCGGCGCCTGCCGCCGTGCCGTGCGGGCCTTCGGCGCCGTTCTACATCGGCTTCACCTCGGGCAGCTCCGGGCTGCCCAAGGGCTTTCGCCGCGACCACGGCTCCTGGGTCGAGAGCTTGCGCATCTGCGTAGACAGTTTCGGCCCCGAAGCGGCGGGCAAGGTCCTGGCACCGGGCCGCATCTCGCACTCGCTGTTCCTGTTCGGCATGCTGCTCGGGCTGTGGACGGGTGGCGGCGTCGTGCTGCAGGAGCGCTTCTCGGCGGCGCGCGCGATCGAGACCCTGCGCCGTGGCGACGCCACCTGCCTGGTCGCGGTGCCCAGCCAGCTGCTGATGATGCTCGAGTGGAGCGCGCGCCGCGGCCTGGCGCCAATAACGGCGACGCGGCTGATTCTGATCAGCGGCGCGCGCTGGATGCGCGAGCGCACGCCCGAGCTGCAGGCACTGTTCCCGAATGCGCGCGTGGTCGAGTTCTACGGCGCCTCGGAGACCAGCTTCATCGCCTGGCAGGAGGCGGATGCCGCGACACCCTACGAGGTCGCGGGCCGGCCCTTCGCCAACGTCGAGATCGAGATACGCGGTCCCAGGGATGCGCAGGGCAACGGCCTGATCTACGTGCGCAGCCCGATGCTGTTCATCGACTATGTCGGCGGCCAGGCAGACGCGACGGCCGCGCTGCGCGACGGCGACTGGCTAAGCGTGCGCGACATGGGCCGCATTGATGAGCAAGGCAGGCTCTGCCTGGCCGGACGGCAGAACCGCATGATCGTCACGCAAGGCAAGAACCTGTTCCCGGACGAAGTCGAGTCGCGGCTGGCAAGCTGCCCCGGCATCGCTGGCGCCTCGGTGCAGGGCCTGCCGGACCCGATCCGCGGCCAGCAGGTGGTCGCGGTCGTGCAACTGGCGGCGGCTGCAGACGCGAAACGGCCGCCGCTGACGGCGCAGGACCTGGCCGCCTGGTGCCGCGAGCAGCTCGAGCCGTACAAGGTGCCGCGGCGCTTCCTGGTCTGCACCGACTGGCCGCTGACGTCGAGCGGCAAGACCGACCATCACCGCATCCGGCAGCGGCTAGAGAGACTGCAGGATCAGCCTGACTCGGGCGCTGTGCCATGCCTGCACCGGCTGCCCTGATCGTCGACTGGGCGCGCAGCCCGGTCGCCCCTTTAGGCGGGGCTTTCGCCCAGCTGTCACCGCATGAGCTCGCCGCCCCCGTGCTGCAAGGCCTGCTGCAGCGTGCCGGACTGCCTGCCGAGGGTGTCGACGCCATCGTCGTCGGCAATGCAATGGGGGCCGGCGGCAACCCGGCCCGGCTGCTGAGCCTGGCGGCAGGGCTGCCCGAGCGCTGCGCGAGCTTTTCGGTCGACACGCAATGCTGCTCGGGGCTCGATGCGGTCAGCCTGGGCGTGGGCCTGCTGGCGTCGGGCCAGGCCTCGGTCGTCATCGCCGGCGGGGTCGAGGCCTGGAGCCGTGCGCCGATCCGCATGCACCGGCCGCTGCATCCCGGCGTGGCCCCGGTCGCCTACGAACGGCCGGCCTTCGCGCCCGACCCGCGGCGCGACCCCGACATGCTGGTCGCGGCGGCGCGCTACGCGCAGCAGGACGGCTATTCCCGCGCCGAGCAGGAAGCCTACGCCATCCTCAGCCACCAGCGTGCGCTGCAGCAGCGCAGCGCGCTGAGGGAGGAAATCGTTCCGGTCGCTGGTGTTGCACACGACCTCTACCCGCGCGCGCTTGATCCGCGCCGGGTCGCGCGCATGCCCGCGCTGTTCAAGGCCCAGGAGACGGGGCTGGAGGCCTCGCCGGCAACCGATTCAGGGGACTGCTCGCTCAGCGCATTGACGGTTTCCTGCCGGGCGGACGGCGCCGCCTTCGTCCTGCTCGCCAGCGCCGAGGCCTGCGCGCGCTGGGGGCTGGAAGCCCGGGCAGCATGGGTCGGAAACGCCACGACGGGAGCCGACCCGGGTACGCCACTGGTCGCGGCGGCGATCGCGGCACAACAGGTGCTGCAACGCGCGGGGATCGCCTCGGCGCAGGAGATCGACCGGATCGAGCTGCACGACGCCTTTGCCGTGCAAGGCCTGAGCTTCTGCCGGGCGCTGGGCCTGCCCATCGAGCGGATCAACCAGCGGGGCGGCGGGCTCGCACGCGGGCACCCGATCGGTGCCTCGGCGGCCATCGCCCTGGTGCGCCTGCTGGCCGACCTGAGGCATGACTGCGCACCAGGTCAGCTCGGCCTGAGCGCCGTCGCCGGCGCCGGTGGCATAGGATCGGCGGCGCTGTTGCGGCGGCTCTGAGGCGCGTGCGGCGGCTCAGCCGACGACGCGGAAAAACTCGTCGAGCCCGCTGCGCGAAGTCCGTGTCCGGTTGACCCGCGCCTCTGGATCGGCGTAACCCAGGGCCAGGCCGCAGACGATGTTCGAGCGCTCGTCGAGCTGCAGATGCCGGCGGATCAGTCCCGGGAAAGACGCCATCGCGCCGATCGCACAACTCGCCAGCCCACTGGCCTGCGCCGCCAGGATAAGGCCGTACAGCATCATGCCGAGATCCATGTATCCGCCGTGGCCGAAGTCGCGCTCCAGCGTCACGATCAGCGCCACGGGGGCATCGAAGAAGCGGAAGTTGCGCTCGAACTGCGCGTCGCGCCCCGCGCGGTCGTCGCGCCCGACACCGAGCGCGCCGTAAAGCGCCTGTGCCGCGGCAACCTGCCGGCGCCGCAGCGTCATCGGCATCGGCCTGGGGAAGTAGTCGTAGTCCTCGCGCTCCTGCCGCCCGGCTTTCCAGGATGCCACCAGGTCGTCCGACAGAGCCCGGCGTACCTCGCCGCGGACCGCTATGAAGCCACCCGGTTGCAGGTTGGCGCCGCTGGGGGCCTGGCGCGCCTGCAGCAGCAGCTCGTGCAGCACCCCGTCCGCCACCGGCGTGGGCAGGAAGGCGCGCGTCGAGTGGCGCTCGGACAGCAGACGGGAGAAGGCAGACAGATCGGACATTGGCGAGATGGCGGAAGCGACAAACAGGCATGGCCGGCAGGAAAAATGGCGCCGGATCCGCCAGAGCTTGGTGAAGGTCAGCGCGGCTGCGCCAGCGCCGCGCGCGCCCAGCGCACGATGTCGGCCTGCCCCATGGCACCGGGCTGGCGCGCGATCTCGCGCCCGCGCCAGAACAGCGCCAGCGTCGGGATGCTGCGGATCTGGAAGCGCGCCGCGAGCTGCTGCTCGTCCTCGGTGTTGACCTTGGCCAGGCGGACATGGGGTTCGAGCTGGGCCGCAGCGGCCTCGAAGGCCGGCGCCATCATGCGGCAGGGGCCGCACCAGGGCGCCCAGAAATCGACCAGCAGCGGCAGCTCGCTGCGCTGCAGGTGCCTGTCGAAGCCGGCCGCGTCGAGGGCGACCGGACGGCCAGTGAAGAGCGGCTGGTGACAGCTGCCGCAGTCCGGCGCGCTGCCGAGATGCTGGGCTGCAATGCGATTGGTAGTGTGGCAGTGCGGGCAGACGATGTGCAGGGTGTCGGGGCTGGTCATGGCTTCTCCAGGATGGACAGGCTACTCGACAGAGTAGGTGTGGCGGCGGGCTT
>JBDLTM010000014.1:0-18766 GCA_039805805.1 Pseudomonadota bacterium
TGGCTGATCTGCCGCCCGAGCTGCGCCGCAACGAGGTCACCGCCTGGCTGGCGCCGGGCCTGCACGCGGTGCACTATCCCGTGCGTGGCGGCGAGTGGATGAACGTGGTCGTGGTGGTCGAGGGCGAGATCCCGCCCGATCCCGAGAGCTGGGACCATGCGGCACAGGCCTCGGGGCTGCGCGCCGCCTTGGGGGCGGTGCAGGCGGACTTCAGCCGACTGCTCGACGCGGTGCCTTCCTGGCGTCT
Source organism: Pseudomonadota bacterium (assembly GCA_039805805.1). Classification (GTDB taxonomy): domain Bacteria; phylum Pseudomonadota; class Gammaproteobacteria; order Burkholderiales; family Burkholderiaceae_C; genus Malikia. The sequence continues at coordinate 248 of JBDLTM010000014.1, forward strand.
CTGGCCGCTGAATGCACGGCAGCCGATGCGCGGGCCGCATGAGCATGCGCAGGGCAGGGTGGCGCTGCTGGGCGACGCGGCGCACCCGACCCGACCCTATCTGGCGCAGGGCGCTGCGATGGCCTTGGAAGACGCCTGGACGCTGGGCCGACTGCTGGAGCAAGCGCGCTGGCGCTTGGGCGGACGGCTCGACTGGTCCGGCCTGCTGCAGGCGCTGGCCCGGACCCGCTGGCGGCGCAACGGCTGGATCCAGCAGCGCTCGCGCCGCAACGGCCTGATCTTCCATGCCAGCGGTCCGCTGCGCTGGGGCCGCGACCTGGCCATGGGGCTGGTGGGCGAACGCCTGATCGACGTGCCCGAGCTCTATCGCGGGCCTCCGCAGCCGCTCTGATTGGGTTATCGTGCAGGCATGCCCAGAGCGCGCCATCAGCCCTTCATGAAACCTGCAGAACCCGCCAGCCCCGCCTCAGGAGCTCCCGCCGCCGAGCAGCCGTCCCAGCTGCGCCTGCGCCGGGTCGCGATCGACACCTACCGCGAGAACGTGGCCTACCTGAACCGCGATTGCGCCGTCTATCGTGCCGAGGGCTTCCAGGCCCTGTCCAAGGTCGAGCTCAAGGCCAATGGCCGCCGCATCCTGGCCACGCTCAACGTCACCAGCGATCCGCGCATCGTGCAGTGCCACGAGGTCGGGCTGTCGCAGGATGCCTTCGACCAGCTCGGCGCCGACAAGGGCCAGCCGGTGACCATCTCGCAGGCCGAGCCGCCGGTCTCGATCTCGGCGCTGCACCGCAAGATCGATGGCGAGCGACTCGCGCGCGATGACTTCCAGGCCATCGTGCGAGACATTGCCGAGCACCGCTATTCCAAGATCGAGCTGTCTGCCTTCGTCGTCGCGACCAACCGCGGCGAGCTCGACCGCGAGGAGGTCTATTTCCTGACCGAGGCCATGATCGCCTGCGGCCACCGGATCGATTGGCATGAGCGCCTGGTGGTCGACAAGCACTGCATCGGCGGCATCCCGGGCAACCGGACCTCGATGCTGGTGGTGCCGATCGTGGCCGCGCACGGCCTGGTCTGTCCCAAGACCAGTTCGCGCGCGATCACATCGCCGGCCGGCACTGCCGACACCATGGAGGTGCTGGCCGATGTCGAGCTGCCGCTCGCGCGCCTGCAGGACATCGTGCGCGATCATCGCGCCTGCCTGGCCTGGGGTGGCACGGCAGACCTGTCGCCGGCCGACGACGTGCTGATCGCCGTCGAGCGGCCACTCTCGCTCGACTCGCCCGGCCAGATGGTCGCGTCGATCCTGTCGAAGAAGATCGCCGCCGGTTCCACCCATCTCGTGCTCGACATCCCGATCGGTCCGACCGCCAAGGTGCGCTCGATGCCCGACGCGCAGCGACTGCGCAAGCTCTTCGAGTATGTCGCGGGCCGGCTCGGGCTCTCGATCGATGTCGTCATCACCGACGGCCGCCAGCCGATCGGCAACGGCATCGGGCCAGTGCTGGAGGCGCGCGACGTCATGCGCGTGCTCGAGAACCATCCACTCGCGCCGCAGGACCTGCGCCAGAAGGCGCTGCGCCTGGCGGGCCGCCTGCTGGAATGCGATCCCGACATCCGCGGCGGTGACGGCTTCGCCATCGCGCGCGACATCCTGGATTCGGGCCGTGCGCTCGAGAAGATGCGCGCCATCATCGAGGCCCAGGGCGCGCACTCTTTCGAGCATGAGCGCCCGCAGCTTGGCGCGCTGAGCTTCGAGGTCCGCGCCGTCGAGGCTGGCGTGGTCACCGGCATCGACAATCTGCAGATCGCGCGCATCGCGCGGCTGGCGGGCGCACCCAAGGTGCGGGCGGCCGGCGTCGATCTGTCGCGCAAGCTCGGGGATCCGGTGCAGCCGGGTGATCTGCTCTATCGCGTGCATGCGGGTTTCCAGTCCGACCTCGATTTCGCGCGCCAGGCCAGCGAACGCTCGAGCGGCTACCAGCTGGGCGCTCCGGGCCAGTTGCCCCATGTCTTCGTGGAATTCTGATGCTGCTGTATTTCGATGACGAGGCCGGCATGGCCGCCCGCCTGGCCGACGAGTCCGGCCTGGCCCTGCAGGCGATCGCCTGCCACCGTTTCCCCGACGGCGAGCTCAAGCTCAGGCTGCCGCCGCAATTGCCCGAGCGCGTCGTGCTGCTGCGCGGACTGCAGCAGCCCAACGAGAAGCTGGTCGAGCTGCTGCTGGTGGCGCGCAGCGCGCGCGAGCTCGGCGCGCGCCACCTCACGCTGGTCGCGCCCTATCTGGCCTATATGCGGCAGGACATGGCCTTCTCGCCCGGCGAGGTGGTCAGCCAGCGCGTCGTCGGCGCCTTCCTGGCCGGGCTGTTCGACGCCGTGATCACGGTCGATCCGCACCTGCACCGCATCGCGACCCTGGGAGAGGCGATTCCCGTGCCCGATCCGGTCGTCGTCAGCGGCGCGCCGGCACTGGCCGACTGGATCGCGCGCGAGCGCCCGGGCTCGCTGCTGCTGGGCCCCGACGAGGAGTCGGCGCAGTGGATCGCAAAGGCCGCCGGGCGCATCGGCCACGACAGCTCGGTCTGCCGCAAGGTGCGCCATGGCGACCGTGCCGTCGAGATCGCGCTGCCCGAGGTCGAACTGCGTGGGCGCCGGATCGTGATCCTGGACGACATGGCCAGCACCGGTCACACGGTGGCACAGGCGGCGCGCCTGCTGCTGGCGGCTGGCGCGGCTTCGGTCGATGTCGCGATCACCCATGCGCTGTTCGCCGCAGGGGCCGAGCAGGCGCTGCACGATTCCGGCATCGGTGAGGTCTGGAGCACCGACTGCATCCCGCATGCGAGCAATGTGGTGGCGATGGCGCCGCTGCTGGCCCAGGCGCTCAAGGAACTCGCTGCTGGCTGACCGGCGCCGACCGGGCACGGCTTCTGGCTAGCGCGCGGCCTGCTGCGCCAGCCAGCCCAGCGCGGCGGCCGAACCCAGCAGCACCAGCAGGTGAAAGCCGGCCCAGAGCTTGAAGCGCAGCGCGATCCTGCCGGGCTCCAGGTCCGAGATCAGGTAGAGCCGGCCGTTGGGGCAGGCGGAGACGCGATGCAGCTGCGGCGCGGCGGCGGCTTCGGCCTGCTGCTGGCGCAGCTCGCGCCTGGCCTGCGCGCGCGCCAGCTCCCATTCCTTCAGGTCGATCTCGCGGTTCCCGTCGAGGTCGAAGCGCCTGAGCAGGCAGGCCTGGTCGGCCTTCCAGTGTTCGAGCCGTTCGCGTAGGCGTTGCGACTCGCTCAAATCACTGTCAGTCAGGTTGCCCAGGGTGCGGAAGAAGCCCAGCACATAGAGCGGGTCCTGCGGCAGCAGGGTCCAGAGCGTGTAGCGGTGCTCGTCCTGCTGCGTGACCTCGCGCCGCTTCACCAGCATTTCGGCGCCTTCAGGATCCACCAGGCAGCGGCCGCTGCCGTCGTCGAGCAGGAAGCTGGCCTGGCTCTGCTCGATCGACTCCTGGCGCCATTTGCCGTTGGACTGCCGCTTTTCCGTCCGCAGCCGCCACCAGAGCACCGGCAGGCCGTTGAGCGGTGACAGGACGGGCAGGCCGGCCAGCGGCAGGCCGCGTCCGCGCAGCTCGACATAGCCCTGGGCGGCAGACGCGACGCGGGCGGTCGGCGTGTCGTCGATCAGCCGGGCGTGGCGCAGCGAGCGCCAATGGCCGAACAGCCCGGTGCCCAGCAGCAGCATCTGCGGCAGCCAGGCCGGCTTGTCCAGGTCGGGGTCCAGCCACCAGACCAGCAGCGCCAGCTGCAGCCCGGGCAGGCTCAGGCCGATCCGGTCGCGCAGCAGGCCCTGCAGCATTGCGCGCTGTCCGGCTCAGGCCCGGAACAGGGCCTTCAGGTCGACGTCGGCGGTCTGCTCGGCAGAGAACTCCAGCAGGGGCTTGGCCGTGAAGCCGAACCAGCGCGCCAGCAGCAGGTCGGGGAACTGCTCGATGCGCGTGTTGTTGAGGTTGACCGCCTCGTTGTAGAGTTCGCGCCGGTCGGCGATCGCGTTCTCCAGAGCGCTGATTCGCGCCTGCAGCTGCCTGAACTGCTCGTTGGCGCGCAGCTCGGGATAGGCCTCTGCGACCGCGAAGATCTGCCCCAGGCCGGCGCGCAGCAGGCCTTCCGCCTGGCCCAGCGCCGGCAGGTCCTGCCGCTCGCGCGCGGCCGCGGCGCGGGCGCGTGCCTCGGTCACCCGCGCCAGCGTCGCGGACTCGAACTGCTGGTACTGTCGGCAGGTTTCGACCAGCTTGGGGAGCTCATCGTGGCGCTGGCGCAGCAGCACGTCGATGTTCGACCAGGCGCGCGCCACCCCATGCTTGAGCCCGACCAGTCCGTTGTAGCCGACGATGGCATAGATGACGAGCGCAGCCAGCAGGCCGAGCAAGATGGCGGACGCGATGTTCATGCTGCCCCTCCCTGATTCTCTCAAGCGCATGCCCATCATAGGACGGGCCGGGTCGGCTGCCTAGTTGCATCCGCCAGTTCGAGGCTTCAGTCCGGACAATCCGGCACGACCGGCCAGGGCCGCAGCACGGCGCGCACCGGACTGGCCTCGCAGTCGACCAGCCTGAGCGGCAACGCGATCAGCTCGTAGTCGCCCTCGGCCACCGCGTCGAGCAGCAGGTTCTCCAGCACGCGCAGGCCGCGCCGGCGCAGCGCCTGGTGGCTTTCCAGCGCGAGGCTGCCGGCCGGGTCGACGCTGGCGCTGTCGATGCCGACCAGGCGCACGCCGAGGTCGGCCAGGCGCTCGACCAGCTCGGGCTCGATTCCGATCAGCTTTGGGTCCCAAAGCAGTGGCTGCTGGCGGCAGGTGCGCAGCAGGATGCGCGGCGGCACGGGCTTCCCGGCTGGCAGGGCATGGGCGATGTCCGACCATTGGACGCGTGGCCCGCAGTCGATCGCGTGGATCACGCGGCAGTGGCCGATGAAGGGCTCCAGCTCCATCGCTCCGGCGCTCTGTCCGTCATCGTCGTAGTGCAGCGGCGCGTCGGCATGCGCGCCGAGGTGGGGCGTGAGCGTGATCGCGCTCAGGTTGACCGCGCAGCCGGGCCCGATCCGGGTCTGCCATTCGCACTGCCAGCGCTGGTCGCCCGGATAGACCGGGCTGTCCGGGCCGACCGGCGGAGAGATGTCGATCAGCTGGCTCACGGTGCGGCGCTGGTGGCTGGGGGTCAGGCCTCGATCGCGGGCAGCCCGTGTCGGGCGCGGGCGCGGTTGCAGGCGTCGCTGCCTTCCTCGAACTCGCGGCAGGGCGAGGGGCGCCATTCGTAGATGCCGCAGCCGACCTTCTCTCCGAGCTTGCCGGTCAGCGCAGCGCAGCGGATCGGCACATGGTCGGTGCCGCGCATGCGCGCGGTGTTGCCGTTGACCTCGACCGTCAGGCCGGTGGGCACCGATCCGCCCTCGGTATCGAGCTCGTAGATCGAGAAGTCGACGCGGAAGTTGGCGCAGCAGGCGCCGCAGCTCTGGCAATGGCTCATGGCGTGAGGGTGGTGGGGAGCGGTTCAGTCCTGGTCGTTGGCCAGGCCGGCTTCTGCCAGCGTCGGCGCGCGGTAGACCAGCACCTTGAGCGCGCGCTCGGGCGCGGCGTCGGCAAAGGCCGGCGGATTGGGCAGGCGCTGCTCGAAGATCAGCTCGGGCGCGGCCTCGCCCATGAGCTGCTGCAGGAATTCGGGTCCCAGCTCGGGTGCGTTCAGGCAGATCAGCACAAGGCCGCCCGGGACCAGCAGATCGGGCAGGCGCCGCATCAGCTTGACGTAGTCCTTGCTGGCGACGAAGCTGCCTTTCTGGTAGCTCGGTGGGTCGACCACGATCAGGCCGTAGGGCCCGCCGCGCGTGATCTTGCCCCAGGTCTTGAACAGGTCGTGCGCCAGGAAGCTGGCGCGCCCCTGCAGGCCGTTGAGCGCGTGGTTCTGCTGGCCCGTGCCGATCGCGCTCTGGCTCATGTCGAGGTTGAGCACCTGGCGCGCGCCGCCCAGCAGCGCCGCGACCGAGAAGGCGCAGGTGTAGGCGAACGGGTTGAGCACCTTCAGTCCAGGGTGGGCGGCAGCGTACTGGCGTACCCAGGCGCGGCCCTCGGCCATGTCGAGGAAGAGGCCGTGGTTCTGGCCGCGCAGCAGGTGCACCAGGTAGCGCGCGCCCTGTTCCGTCACGACATGAGGCTCGGGCACGCTGCCGGCCATCAGCCGGGTCTCGCTGCGACCCTCGAAGCGGCACTGGTAGACCCAGCTGAGCGGCTCGCCCGGCGCAAGCTCGCCCCAGCGCGCTTCCAGCGCGGTGTGGACCTGGGCCAGTTCCTCCTCGCCCAGCGGCTGGAAGCTGGTCAGCAGCCAGACCGGCGGGTAGGCGTCGAGCGCCAGGTGCTCGCAGCCCGGGAACAGCCCGCCGCGGCCATGGAAGATGCGCTGGGCGTCGACCGGCCGTCCGGCGCGCGCGATCGCGTCGAGCAGTGCCTGCATCAGTCCAGACGGCCCAGCAGCAGATACTCCATCAGCGCCTTCTGTGCATGCATGCGGTTCTCGGCCTCGTCCCAGACCACGCTCTGCGGGCCGTCGATCACGTCGGCCGTGACTTCCTCGCCACGGTGCGCCGGCAGGCAGTGCATGAAGAGCGCGTCGGGCTGGGCCTGCGCCATCATCTCGGGCGTGACGCACCAGGCCGCGAAGGCCTTCATGCGCTTCTCGTTCTCGGCCTCCCAGCCCATGCTGGTCCAGACGTCGGTCGTGACCAGGTCGGCGCCGCGGCAGGCCTCCATCGGGTCCTCGAACACCTGCCAGCAGTCGCCGCAGCTCACGCCGGCGACCTGGACATCGACTTCGTAGCCGCTCGGGGTGCTGACATGGACCTTGAAGCCCAGCAGCTCGGCCGCCTGCAGCCAGGTGTTGGCCATGTTGTTGCCGTCGCCGACCCAGGCCACGGTCTTGCCGCGCAGCGCGCCGAGGTCGATGTTGCCCTGCGCGTCCAGGCCGCGGTATTCGAGCCAGGTCAGCAGGTCGGCCAGGATCTGGCAGGGGTGGAACTCGTTGGTCAGGCCGTTGATGACCGGAACGCGCGAGTGCGGATCATGACGATGTCGGTCATGCGGCTGATCACGCGCGCGCTGTCCTCGATCGGCTCCGAGCGACCGAGCTGGCTGTCGCCGGTGGTCAGGTGCACGACGCTGCCGCCGAGCTGGTACATGCCGGCCTCGAAGCTCACGCGGGTGCGCGTGCTGGCCTTCTCGAAGATCATGGCCAGCGTGCGGTCGGTCAGCGTGTGGTGCTTCTGGTAGGTCTTGAACTTGCGCTTGATCAGCCAGGCCCGCTGCAGCAGGTAGGCGTAGTCGTCATAGTTGAAGTCCTTGAACTGCAGGTAGTGACGGACCGGGACCGGGGGAGTGATGGAGGCATTCATCGGCGTGAATCAGGCTTGTTCGGCCAGGAAGGCCTTGATCAGGGGAACCAGCTTGGCGACGATCTCGTCGGCCTCGGCTGCGCTCAGGATCAGCGGCGGCACCATGCGCACCACGCTGTCGGCGGTCACGCTCAGCAGCAGGCCGGCGTCGGCGCAGCGGTTCACCAGCACGCCGCAGGGGCGATCCAGCTCGACGCCTATCATCAGGCCCTTGCCGCGCACCTGCTTGACACCGGCCACGCCCATCAGCTGGGTCAGCAGTGCGGTCTGCAGATGCTCGCCGACCTTGGCGGCGTTCTCCAGCAGGCCGTCCTCTTCCATGATGCGGATGGTCTCGAGGCCGGCGCGCACCGACAGCGGGTTGCCGCCGAAGGTGGTGCCATGGTTGCCGGGGCCGAAGATGTTGGCTGCCCTGGGACCGGCGACGACGGCGCCGATCGGCACGCCCGAGCCCAGGCCCTTGGCCAGCGGCATCACGTCGGGCTGGATGCCGGCCCACTGGTGCGCGAACCACTTGCCGGTGCGGCCCATGCCGCACTGCACCTCGTCGATCATCAGCAGCCAGTCGTTGGCGTCGCACAGCGCGCGCACCTCGCGCATGTAGTCGGCGTCCACGGGGTTGACGCCGCCTTCGCCCTGGATCGCCTCGAAGAACACCGCGACCACGTTCGGGTTGCCGGAGGTGGCCTGGCGGATCGCCTCGATGTCGTTGAGCGGCACTCGGATGAAGCCCTCGACCAGCGGGCCGAAGCCGGCCTGCACCTTGGCGTTGCCGGTGGCGCTCAGCGTCGCGATCGAGCGGCCGTGGAAGGCCTTCTCGTAGACCACGATCTCGGGGCGCTCGATGCCCTTGTCATGGCCGAACTTGCGCGCCAGCTTGAGCGCGGCCTCGTTGGCCTCCAGGCCGCTGGAGCAGAAGAAGACCTTGTCCAGCCCCGAGCGCTCGCACAGCATCGCGGCGAGCTCCTCGGTGGCCGGGTTGTAGTAGTAGTTGCTGGTGTGGATCAGCTTGGCGACCTGCTCCTGCAGCGCGGGCACCAGCTTGGGGTGGCCATGGCCGAGCGTGTTGACCGCGATGCCGCCGAGCGCATCGAGGTATTCCTTGCCGTTGACGTCCCAGACGCGGCAGCCTCGGCCGTGCGAGAGCGCGATCGGCAGGCGGCCGTAGGTGTTCATGACATGCGGTTCGACCGGGGCGGCAATGGACATGTGGGGTTTCCCGAAAACTGGTGTGAAAGGCGTTGCAGGCACAGTTGGACCGGCTGCTGGCCGGTTGCGTTCCCTGTCATTTTATTAGGCTCAGTTGCGCGGATTTTGACAAGCCATGGCCATGGCCTCAAGAGAGGCTGGCCAGGACGGCATCTGGATCTTCAAGTCTTATATAAGATATAATTATTGGCTGACCGGCTCCGGGCTCGGGAAGGCCCGGGTGCGCCACTGCCTTTCCTTGCCATAGGACACATCCCGATGCTCTCTCCCGCTGCGAAAGAAGTCTTCATCCAGGGTATCACCCATAGCGGCAGGACTTTCCGTCCGAGCGATTGGGCGGAGCGGCTGGCGGGCGTGATGAGCCAGTTCCGGCCCGATGCCGGCAAGCCAGGCTCCCACCTGAGCTATTCACCCTGGTGCATTCCCAAGATCATCAACGGCGTCAAGTGCGTGGTGGTGCATGTCGACCTGCGAGACTTCAACGTCATGGCGTGGGACTTCGTGATGAACTTCGCCCGGGACAACGAGCTGCAGGTGGTCGAGGCCTGCCTGCTGCCCGACGCGCCGTCGTCCTGACGGCTGCCGGGCCTCAGCTGAATGGCCCGCAGTCGCAAAGACAAAAAAGCCGCTCCATCGCTGGTAGCGGCTTTTTGCTTGGGCTTGCTGGCAGCGCACCCGGGGCAAACGCGGTTCAGGCCTGGGCCGGAACCGGGCGAATTGCTGCTGGCTTAGGCAGCGGCCAGGGCCTTGACCTTGGCGGACAGGCGGCTCTTGTCGCGGGCAGCCTTGTTCTTGTGGAAGATGCCCTTGTCGGCGATGGTGTCGACCACGGCCTGCATCTTGGCGAACAGTTCGGTGGCCTTGGACTTGTCGCCGGTCAGGACGGCCTTCTCGACGTTCTTGACGGCGGTGCGGTACTTGGAACGCAGCGAGCTGTTGGCGGCGTTCAGTTTGACGTCCTGGCGGGCGCGCTTGCGGCCGGATGCCAGGCGGGGGTTCTTTTTCTTCGGCTTGGTTGCCATGATGATGTTCCTTTGGGTTTGTGGATGATGCCAGCAGAACCGACCATTATAGGTCCAGTCGCTGATCTTGCCAAGCTCTGCGTTGTCCCGGCGCCATGCCCAGCGCGCAGGCCAGGCGCCTGTTGCGCGTTTCCTGCACCTGTTTCATCCCGAGGTGAGACAATACGGGTTGAAATGACACAAGCATTCTCCGAACTTTCGCTGGCCGAACCGCTGGCGCGCGCCATTGCCGAGATGGGCTTCTCGGCCATGACGCCCATCCAGGCTCAGGCCATTCCCGTGGTGCTGCAGGGCCGCGACGTGATGGGCGCTGCCCAGACCGGCACCGGCAAGACCGCGGCCTTCTCGCTGCCGCTGCTGCAGCGCATGCTCAAGCACGAGAACGCCTCGACCTCGCCGGCGCGCCATCCTGTGCGCGCGCTGGTGCTGCTGCCTACGCGCGAACTCGCCGACCAGGTCGCGCAGCAGATCGCGATGTATGCCAAGCACACCCAGCTGCGCAGCACCGTGGTCTTCGGCGGCATCGACATGAAGCCGCAGACGCTCGAGCTCAAGAAGGGTGTCGAGGTCCTGGTCGCCACGCCGGGCCGCCTGCTCGATCACATCGAGGCCAGGAACTGCGTGCTCAACCAGGTCGAGTACGTCGTGCTCGACGAGGCCGACCGCATGCTCGACATCGGCTTCCTGCCCGACCTGCAGCGCATCCTGAGCTACCTGCCCAAGCAGCGCACCACGCTCTTGTTCAGCGCAACGTTCTCGCCCGAGATCAAGCGCCTGGCCGGCAGCTACCTGCAGGACCCGGTCACGATCGAGGTCGCGCGCTCCAATGCCACCGCCTCGACCATCGAGCAGCATTTCTACCGCGTCGACGAGGACGACAAGCGCCAGGCGCTCAAGCAGCTGCTGCGCGAGAAGGGCATCAAGCAGGCTTTCGTCTTCCTCAACAGCAAGCTCGGCTGCGCCCGCATGGCGCGCGCGCTCGAGCGCGACGGCCTCAACGCGGCGGCGCTGCACGGCGACAAGAGCCAGGACGAGCGGCTCAAGGCGCTCGACGCGTTCAAGAAGGGCGAGGTCGAGCTGCTGATCTGCACCGACGTCGCCGCGCGCGGACTCGACATCAAGGACGTGCCGGCGGTGTTCAACCTCGACATCCCCTTCAACGCCGAGGACTACGTGCACCGCATCGGCCGCACCGGCCGCGCCGGGGCGTCGGGGATCGCGATCTCCTTCGTCTCGGCCAGGGACGCCAAGCTGCTTTCCGAGGTCGAGAAGCTGATCGGCCGCAAGGCCGAGGTCGAGCCACTCGAGCTCGAGGCCGACCGGCGCCGCTTCGGCGGCAGCCCGGGGCGCCAGAACGACGGCCAGCGGGTCTGGCACGATCCGCAGGCGCGCGCCGAACTGCGCGGCGATCGGCCGCAGCGCCAGGCCAGGTCACCGCGGGCGCCAGCCGACCCCTTCTTCGACCAGCCCTACCAGCCGTCCCTGGCGCCAGAGGCCAGGCCGGCCTGGGAGGGGCAGGCGCAGTCCTCTGCGCTGCGCGGCAGCTCCCCCTTCATCAAGAGCAAGAAGAAGGTGGCCGCCTTGTTCCAGGCTCCGGTGCCTGTGCCGACCGAGTCAGGCAGCCAGCCCGCCTGAGCCTGGTCGCAACTGGCGTCCTCAGGCGCCATGCTGGCGGGCCTGCGGGCAATCGACCTGCAGGATCTCTGCCACCCGCGCCGGCCCCCTGGCCTGCGGTTCCAGCCGGGCAGCGCTCAGGCAGCCGCCCCACAGGCAGCCGGTGTCGAGCCCGAGCAGGTGCTCGCGCTGCAGCAGGCCCAGCGTCGACCAGTGGCCGAAGGCGATCGGCTGCCCTGCGCTGCGCCGCCCCGGCACGTCGAACCAGGGCAGGTAGCCCGCCGGCGCGGCGCCCGCCGAGTCCTTGGTCGCGAACTCCATCTGCCCCTCGGCACTGCAGAAGCGCAGTCGCGTCATCGCGTTGACGACCAGGCGCCAGCGGTCGTCGCCGGCCAGATCGTCGCTCCAGCGGTCAGGCTGGTTGCCGTACATGCGCTGCAGCCAGCCGCTGCCTTCGCTGCCCGCCAGCATGGCCGAGAAGCCTCGTGCCAGCTCCAGCGCCTGCGCGACATCCCATTGCGGCAGCAGGCCGGCGTGGACCAGCAGCCAGCCTTGCACCGACAGCGCCAGCGGGCGCGTGCGTACCCATTGCACCAGCTCGGCGCGATCCGGTGCCGCCAGGACCGGGTCGATCGTGTCGCTGCGGTGTGCCTGGCGCACGCCCTCGGCGACGGCCAGCAGGTGCAGGTCGTGGTTGCCCAGCAGGCATTGCGCCGAGCCGCCATAGCCCATCAGCTGGCGCAGCACCGCCAGCGACCCCGGGCCGCGGTTGACCAGGTCGCCCAACAGGTAGATCGTGTCGCGGCTGGGCGAGAAATCCAGTTGCTGGAGCAGGCGCTGCAGAGGCTCGTCGCAACCCTGGAGGTCACCAATCAGGTAAAGTGCCATCCCAGAATTATGGACTTCCTGCTGATCGCTTTCCTCACGCTGCTCAACGGCGCCTTCGCCATGTCCGAGATGTCGCTCGCGGCCAGCCGAAAGGCCAGGCTGGCGGCGCTGGCCGATGACGGCGACAAGGGCGCGCGCACCGCGCTCGAGCTGATGGACAACCCGACCGAGTTCCTGTCATCGGTGCAGGTCGGAATCACCTCGATCGGCATGCTCAACGGCATCGTCGGCGAGGCAGCCTTCAGCGGCGCGCTGGCGGCCTGGCTGGTGCCGCTCGGCCTGCCGCAGGCCAGCGCCGAGATCGCCGCGACCGCGATCGTCGTGATCGTCATCACCTTCGTGACCATCGTTTTCGGCGAGCTGGTGCCCAAGCGGATCGGACAGATGCACCCCGAGGCGGTGGCGCGCTGGGTCTCGCGTCCGATGGCCGGCGTGGCCAAGGCCGCCAAGCCCTTCGTGATGCTGCTGTCGGCCACGACACAGGGCGTGCTGAGGGCGCTGCGCTTCGAGAACAGCTCGGTGCAAATGGTCACCGAGGAAGAGATCAAGGCCAGCCTCGCCGAGGGCGTTGGCGCCGGCATCATCGAGGAACACGAGCACCAGATGGTGCGCAACGTCTTCCAGCTCGATGACCGCCAGCTCGGCAGCATCATGATCCCCAGGTCCGACATCGTCTGGATCGACCATGCCGACAGCTTCGAGCAGGCATTGGCCAAGGCCTGGCAGGGGGCGCATTCCTGGTATCCGGTCTGCCGCGGCAGTCTCGACGACGTGATCGGCGTCATCCACCTGCCACGCCTGCTGGCGCTGCACGACCAGGGCGGCTGGGAGAACTGGCTGCGCAGCACGGTGGCGCCGGTGTTCGTCCCAGAGACGCTCAGCGGCATGGAGCTGCTCGAGCAGTTCAGGTCGCGTGCCACCCGCATGGTGTTCGTGGTCGACGAATACGGGGTGGTGCAGGGCCTGCTGACGCCGCTCGACATGCTCGAGGCCATCACCGGAGAGCTCTCGCCCGAGGTGCCGCACGAGGCCTGGGCGACGCCGCGCGAGGACGGCAGCTGGCTGCTGGACGGCGCCATGCCGGCACACGAGCTCAAGGCCAGGCTGGACATCGCCGAGCTGCCCGACGAGGAAAAGGAACGCTACAACACCGTCGCTGGCCTGATGCAGGCCGTCTCGGGCGAGCTGCTCGGCGTCGGCCAGTCGGTCGAGATCGCGGGCTGGCGATTCGAGGTGCTGCAGGTCGAGGGTCGCCGCATCGAGCAGGTGCTGCTGCGGCGCCGGCCCGATTCACTCCAGGCCTGAAGCCCGAGCCCTGTCCCAGTCTTGTGGCAGGATGACGCAGATGAACCCGCTACCACCGGCTCCTCCGGCCCCTCCCGCGCACCTGCACGCCAGCCCCGGGGCTGCCGCCTTGCTGCCACTCGACGATGCGCTGCGCGCCGAACTGCACAATGAAGTCCACGCCCGGCCCCAGGCCAATATCCGGCTGCCGGCGCTGGTGACCTATGTCGCAGTGCTCAACCATGGCATCAGTCGCGAGCAGGAGTTCGAGCATCTGCGTCGACTGCCGGGCCAGCAAGACCTCGAACTGAAGTCGCTGCACGGCAACTTCCTGCGCCTGCGCCTGGACGGCTACACCTTCAAGTGGGAGCGCCATTCCGAGTTCACGCGCTACTCCATCGTCCAGCCGCTGCCCGCAGCGGCCAGCCTGGGGGCTGCGAGACCAGCGCTGCCGGACTGGCTGGCAGCGCCGCCAGGCTGGCTGGCCGCCATTCCCGGCCGGACCATCCTGGCGCTGCAGCTGGTGATGCTGGAGCACGAGCTGGCAGACAGCGGTCGCGTGATGCAGCTGGCCGCCGACTGGTTCGGGTCGCGCAGCACCCTGGTCGCCTCCGAGGTCGGGCAAGGCTATGCCTGGACCATCACCGACTTCAGGCTGCAGGAAGACGGCTTCGAGCGCCTGATGGTGCTGTTCCGGCCAGGCGGTGGCAGCCAGGCGCGCGCCGGTCGCGTCTCGGGCCGACTGGTCGAGTTCGAGACCTATCGCATGATGGCCCTGCGCGGCCTGCCGGTCGCCAAGTCGCTCCTGCCCATGCTCGCTGCGATCGAGGCCGAGTTGTCCGACCTGACCGCGCAGCTCGACTCGCGTGCCGAGACCGAGCAGCATCTGCTCGACCGCCTGATCGCCCTGGCCGCCCGCGTCGAGCGTGCCACCGCCGAGCATGGCTACCGATTCTCGGCCACTCGCGCCTACGCCGACCTGGTGGAGCAGCGCATAGCTGAGCTGCGCGAGCAGACGATCGCCGGCCACCAGACCCTGGGCGAGTTCATGCGGCGCCGGGTCTCGCCCGCGATCGCCACCGTGGCATCGGCCGAGCGCCGGCTGGCCTCGCTGTCGGAGCGCGTCTCGCGCACCAGCGCCCTGCTGCGCACCCGGGTCGACATCGCGACCGAAGGCCAGAACCAGCAGCTGCTGGAGAAGCTCACCCGCGGCCAGCAGCTGCAGCTGCGCTTGCAGAGCACGGTCGAGGGCCTGTCGATCGCGGCGATCTCCTACTACGTGGTCAGCCTGCTGCTCTACGGCGCCAAGGCGCTCAAGTGGCTGGGCCTGCCCTTGCAGCCCGAGCTCGCGGCCGGCGCGCTGATCCCGGTCGTGATCTGGGGCGTGTGGCGCACGACGCGTCGCATCCACGAGAAGCTGCACGCCGGCCATTGAGTCCGGCAAGGCTGGCGATGGGGCAGGGCGCTGCTGCCCTGCCTGCAGCAGGCCCTTTCCGGGTCAGCTCAGCAGCGCCTGGGCGAACTCGCTCGCGCTGAAGGTCTGCAGGTCCTCGAGCTTCTCGCCGACGCCGATGAAGTAGACCGGCACTTCGCGGCCGGCTTCCCTGGCCCACATCGCGATCGCGGCCAGCACGCCGCCCTTGGCGGTCCCGTCGAGCTTGGTCACGATCAGGCCGCTCAGCTGCAGCGCGGCGTCGAAGGCCTTGACCTGTGCCAGCGCGTTCTGGCCGGTATTGCCGTCGATCACCAGCAGCACCTCGTGCGGCGCGCTGGCGTCGGCCTTCTGCACCACGCGCTTGATCTTCTTGAGCTCTTCCATCAGGTGCAGCTGGGTCGGCAGCCGGCCCGCGGTGTCGACGATCACGACGTCGCGTCCCCGCGCGCGGCCCGCCTGCACCGCGTCGAAGCTGACCGCGGCCGGATCGCCGCCTTCCTGGCTGACGATCTCGACCAGGTTGCGGTCGGCCCAGACATGGAGCTGCTCGCGCGCGGCGGCGCGGAAGGTATCGGCGGCGGCCAGCAGCACGCTGGCGCCCTCGTTGGCCAGGTGCTTGGTCAGCTTGCCGATGGTGGTGGTCTTGCCGGCACCGTTCACGCCGGCGACCATGATGACGGTCGGCCCTTCCTGGCGGCCGATCACCAGCGGTTTTTCCAGCGGCAGCAGCAGCTCGGTGATCGCCTCGGCCAGCAAGGCCTTGACTTGGGCCGGCTCGGTCGCCTTGGCCGCCTTGACGCGGCGCTTGAGGTCGTCGAGCAGGAATTGCGTGCCCAGGGTGCCGGCATCCGCCAGCAGCAGAGCGGTCTCGAGCTCCTCGTAGAGCTCGTCGTCGATCCGGGTGCCGGTGAAGACGGTCGTGATGCTGGAGCCGGTCTTGCGCAGGCCCTGCTTGAGGCGATCCAGCCAGCCCTGGCGGCCGGAGTCGGCCTGCGGCTTGTCTGCAGGCTGCTGCGGCGCAGCCGGGGCTGCGCCTGAGAGTGAGGACGCCGGTGCCTGCTGGGCCGCCGGGGCGGGTGCCGCCTCGGGCTTGGCGGAAGAGAATTTTTTCTTGAGGAAGCTGAACATGGCGCGTGTTTCTAGAATGCATGCATTCTATGAAACCTGCATCTCATCGTCCCACCCAGGTTCCGGCAGCGCCGGGTTTCGTCCGCATCATCGGCGGGCTCTGGAAGCGCAGCAAGCTGGCCGTGCCTCTCAGTCCAGGCCTGCGCCCGACGCCCGACCGGGTGCGCGAGACGCTGTTCAACTGGCTCGGCCAGGACCTCAGCGGCCTGCGCTGCCTCGACGCCTTCGCCGGCAGCGGCGCGCTCGGCTTCGAGGCGGCCTCGCGCGGCGCGGCCCAGGTGCTGCTGTGCGAGCTCGACCCGGGCCTGGCCACCGGCCTGCGCGCCAACGCCGAGCGCCTGAAGGCGACGCAGATCAAGGTGCAGCGCGGCAACGCGATCTCGGCCCTGCAGGGGGCGGCGCGTGCGGCCTGGGACGTGGTGTTTCTCGACCCGCCCTTCGGCGAGGATGGCAACGAGGCCTTGTTCCGTCAGGCGCTGAGCGCCGCCGTGCCGCTGCTGGCACCGCAGGGCTGCATCTACCTCGAGGCGCCGCGCGCCTGGGCCGAGGAGGAACTGCAGGCGCTGGGCCTGGGCTGCAGCCGGCATGGCAAGGCCGGCATGGTGCACTACCACCTGCTCGAGCTCATCCCACAGGCCTGATCCCGGCGGCGGTCAGGCCGCCGCCAGGGCTTTTTCGCTGGCGCAACGCCCGCCCGCCGGGAAGTCGGATAATCCCGGTCATGACGACATCCACTTCCCGTGACGCAGCGGGCCGCCGTATCGCGGTCTACAGCGGCACTTTCGATCCGGTCACGCTCGGCCACGAGGACGTGATCCGGCGCGCAGCCGGGCTGTTCGACGAGCTGATCGTTGCGGTCGCGGTCGCGCACCACAAGAAGACGCTGTTCACGCTCGAGCAGCGCATCGACCAGGTGGCGGCGGTGTTTGCCGACCTGCCTGCGGTCCGTGCGCTGCCGTTCGAGGGCCTGATGGTCGACTTCTGCCGAGAGCAGGGTGCCTGCGCCATCGTGCGCGGCATCCGCAACGTGGCCGACTTCGACTACGAGGCGCAGATGGCCTCGATGAACCAGAAGATGGCGCCCGACGTCGAGACGGTCTTCCTGCTGCCGCAGCCGCAGCTGCAGTGCATCTCGAGCACGCTGGTGCGCGAGATCGCCAAGCTCGGCGGCGATGTGTCGCAGATGGTCAGCCCGCTGGTGGCCGAGCAGCTGCGCGTGGCCACCATGGCCGCTTGAACCCAGGAGTCAGCCATGGCACTGATGATTACCGACGAATGCATCAACTGCGACGTCTGCGAGCCCGAATGCCCGAACCAGGCGATCTCGATGGGCCCCGAGTTCTACCTGATCGACCCCGCCAAGTGCACCGAATGCGTGGGCCACTTCAATGAGCCGCAGTGCGTGCAGGTCTGCCCGGTCGAGTGCATCCCGCTCAACCCGGAACATGCGGAGACGCGCGAGCAACTGCAGGCCAAGTACGAGAGGCTGCAGGTGGCTTCGGCCAGCTGACAGCGTCCATGGCCCGCCTGCTCGGGCTTGGCCTGGGCCTATGAGCAGGCCTGGGGTGGGCGGGAGCCGCCGGCCTCATGGTGTCCGCTGCGCGGCCACAAATCGGCCGTCAGCTCCCGCCCACCCCAGGCCATGTTTCTCGTGGCTCGCTGCGCTTTGCCACCACCTTTGCAGTTCTGTTTGATTTGCTGAGCCGCTCTAGCCAGGAGTGGGGGCGTGCGCGTGGCCGATTTGTGGCCGCGCCAGCGGACACCATGAGGCCATGTGCATGCCTCCACTCCTGGCGACCATTCCGCAGTAAGGACTCGCCACAGTCACTCTGCAGCAGGCGGGGTATCGCTTGATGGCGCAGTCACCTTCGGCGGCCTGGGCGGCTTCGGGCGCGGCGGCTTGCTGGTGTGGATGGTCGAGGTGGCTTTTTCCATTCGGCCGGCCAGCAGGTCGGGCAGGGCGCGCACGGCACGCTGGATCGACTGCTCGAGCGCATCGCGCTGATCCGGCGCCGGCTTCTTGAGGACCCAGTTTGCGACTTCGGACTTGATGCCCGGATGCCCGACGCCGATGCGCAGCCGCCAGTAGTCGCTGCTGCCGAGCTGGGCGTGGATGTCGCGCAGCCCGTTGTGGCCGGCGTGGCCGCCACCCTTCTTGAGCTTGAGCTCGCCCGGATCCAGGTCGAGCTCGTCGTGCGCGACCAGGATCTCCTCGGGCGCGATCTTGAAGAAGCGCGCGAGCGCCGCCACCGACTGGCCGGAGCGGTTCATGAAGGTCATCGGCTCGAGTAGCCAGATCGGGCGGCCCTCGAAATTGCCGCGGCCGGCGACGCCGAAGTAGCTGCGCTGCGGGTTCAGGCTGACCTTGAGCTCGCGCGCGACCGCCTCCAGCCACCAGAAACCGGCGTTGTGGCGCGTGTCTTCGTATTCCGGGCCCGGATTGCCCAGGCCGACCAGCAGTTTGAACATGGCGACAGCTTGGCGCCGCTCAGGCGCCCCTTTCAATCATGGATGTGAAAAA
>JBDLTM010000015.1:0-18499 GCA_039805805.1 Pseudomonadota bacterium
GCGTCGATGACATCCGATCCGGCAAGATCCAGTTCCGCGAGCTGCCGGTCAAGCAGCCGATCGAGGACTGGAACGACTTCTGGTCGGACTACAAGCGCCGCGCCTGAGTCATCGGCCGCACCGGCAATTCCCCGCCGGTGCGGCCGATGAGGCCAAGAAAGCACAGAGAGCAGCAGGAGAACACAGTGCCCAGGAATAGATTGGATGGCCGAACGGCCTTGATGTTGCCGCCATTGGTATGGCAGCTGGTTTTCTTCGCCCTGCCGCTGGCCTTCCTGCTGGTCATCTCGTTCTGGGTGGTGCAGAACTACAAGCTCGAGCCGGCCTTCACCACGAAGAACTGGGTGACCATGCTCTCGCGCGAGACCTTCTGGTCCGCGTACCAGTACACCTGGCAGCTATCGCTGCTGTCGGCCTTCGTCTCGTCGCTGCTGGCGTTTCCGGCTGCCTACTGCATCGCCTTCCACCTGCGCCGGGGCGCCCGCAACCTGGCCATCGTGCTGCTGGTGATCCCCTTCTTCACCGCCTACCTGGTGCGGGCCTACGCCTGGCAGGTGTTCCTGTCGGACAACGGCATCATCAACGCGGCGCTGCAGCTGTTCAGCCTGCCGGTCCTGCCCATGCTCAACAACACCTTCGGCGCGCTGGTCGGCTACCTCACGCTGTGCCTGCCGCTGGTGATCCTGATCCAGGTCATGGGCCTGGCCCAGATCGACCGCAACCTGATCGAGGCGGCGCGCAACCTGCGCGCCAATCCCATCCGGACGCTGTACGAGGTGATCCTGCCCGCGATGAAGACCTCGCTCATCGTCGCCTGGCTGTTCGCCTTCATCCTGTCCTTCGGCGACTTCGTCAGCCCGACCTACCTGGGCGGCGGCGCCTCCCCGACGCTGAGCAACCTGATCATCGACACGACCAAGTCCGGCCAGCAGTGGCCGCGCGCCGCGGTGGTCGCCATCACCATGATCGTCACCCTGCTGGGCACCTCGCTGCTCGCCATCGGCCTGGCCTATGAAAGGAAGAAGAAATGATGTGGAACGGCATCCGTCACCTGGGGCGAATCTACACCCTGGCCATCTTCACCTTCATCCTGGCCCCGCTGTTCGTCAGCTCGGTGTTCTCCTTCAACTCCGACCGCTTCCCGTCGCTGCCGCTCAAGGAGTTCACCTTCGACTGGTACCTGGTGACCTTCTCCGATCCCATGGTGCTTGACGCCTTCAAGCGCAGCTTCATGGTCGCGATCCCGGTCGGCATCGTGTCGACCCTGCTGGGCTTCTGCGCCGCCTATACCGACTACCGGCACAGCTTCCGCGGCAAGAGCCTGTTCAACATGATGATGCTGCTGCCGCCGACGATACCGCCCGTCATCATGGGCCTGGCGATGCTGTCCTACCTGTCGCGCATTAGCCTGGCCGGCAGCGTCTACTCGATCTTCATCAGCCATGTGGTCACGGGCCTGCCGTTTGCGATGGCCCTGATCCGGATCAGGCTCGGACAGATGGACGCCTCGCTCGAGGAGGCGGCCTGGAACCTCAGGACCTCGCCGGCCAAGACGCTGATCCATGTCGTGATCCCCTTCTGCGCCCAGAGCCTGTTCGCGGCCTTCCTGATCACGACGGCGGTCTCGTTCGACGAGTTCGCCGTGGCCTGGTTCGTCTCGGGCCTGGAGGAGACGGTGCCGGTCCGCGTGCTGGTGTTCCTGCAAGGGCAGGTCAGCCCCAGGATCAATGCCATCGGCACGGTGATCTTCGGCACCTCCATCCTGCTGGTGGCCATGGGCATGCTGGTGTCGGGGGTGGGCAAGTCCTTCCGGCCGACCAGAAGCAGCTGATCAGAATTTCGAACTTGGAGTAGCAGAAAATGGGTAAACCGCTCTTGGCAATCGACCGGGTCACAAAGCGATTCGGCGACTACACGGCCGTCACCGAGACCTCGTTCAACATCGAGCAGGGTGAGTTCCTGGCCATCATGGGTTCGAGTGGCTGCGGCAAGACCACCATGCTGCGCATGCTGGCCGGGCTGGAGGAGCCGTCCTCGGGCGAGATCCGGCTCGACGGCGTGTCGCAGAACGGGCTGCCGCCCTGGGAGCGCGACCTGCCTCTGGTCTGGCAGAGCCTGGCCCTGTTCCCCTTCCTGAGCGTCCTCGACAACGTGGCCTTCGGCCTCAAGATGCGCGGCGTGCCCAAGAAGGTCAGGCACGAGAAGGCCAGGAACTGGATCGAGAAGCTCGAGCTCGGCGAGTTCGCCGAACGCAACGTGACCCAGCTCTCGGGCGGCCAGCGCCAGCGCGTGGCGCTGGCCCGCGCGCTGGTGACCGAGCCCAAGGTGATCCTGCTCGACGAGCCGCTGAGCGCGCTCGACGCCCACCTGAGCGTTCGCATGCAGGCCCTGCTGCGCTCGCTGCAGCGCGAGCTCGGCATCACCTTCATCTACGTGACGCACAGCCAGGTCGAGGCCTTCTCGATGGCCGACCGCGTGGTGGTGATGAGCCGCGGCAAGGTCGAGCAGATCGGCGTGCCCAAGGACATCTACCGCAAGCCCGCGAACCGCTTCGTGGCCGACTTCATCGGCAACGTCAACATCTTCAGGGGTCCGGTCGAATCCATCGCGGACGGGGTCACCACGATCAGGACCCCGGTCGGCGTGATGACGGCGCAGACCAACGGCTCGGCCGCCCGGGTCGGCGACGAGATCGACTTCTTCGTCAACGCCGACCAGATCCAGGTCGGCAGCGCCGTCGAGGCGCCGAACCAGGTGTCGGGCAAGTTGCTCAGCTACAAGTTCGTCGGCAACATGGTCACCCTCTACCTGGAGCTGGCGGCCGGCCTCGAGCTCAAGGTCTCCATCCCCGAGCCGACCTACGACAGGCTCAACGTTAAGATCGGCGACATGGTGCCGACCGGCTGGCAGACCGAGGCTGCCCATGTGTTCAGCAAGAATTCCTGAAACCAGCAGGGGAAGACGATGACAACAGTTCGAATCGCCGAGATGGCATGGCCCGAGTACGACGCCAAGGTCAAGGATGGCAAGACCATGGTGCTGCTGCCGATCGGCGCGCTGGAGCAGCATGGCCACCACATGTCGATGAACCCCGACGTGCTGCTGCCGACGGCCATCTCGGAAAAGGTCGCCGAGCAGATCGACGCCCTGGTCGCTCCCGCCATCGCCTATGGCTACAAGTCGCAGCAGAAGAGCGGTGGCGGCAACCACATGCCCGGCACCACCAGCCTGGACGGCATCACGCTGACCAACACCATCAAGGACATCCTCAAGGAGTTCGCCCGCCATGGCGTGCGCCATGTCGTGATGGTCAACGGCCACTTCGAGAACTCGATGTTCATCACCGAGGGGGTGGACCTGGCGATCCGCGAGCTCAAGTGGGAGGGCATCCGCGACTTCTCGGTCGTCATCCTGTCCTACTGGGACTACGTGACCGAGGACACGATCCGCGAGATCTACCCCTACGGCTTCCCGGGCTGGGCGGTCGAGCATGGCGGCGTGCTGGAGACCTCGCTGATGCTGCACCTGCACCCCCACCTGGTCGACATGAGCAAGGTGGTGGACCAGGAGCCGGCCACCTTCCCGCCCTACGACTTCTTCCCGGTCAAGCCGGAGTGGACCCCGTGCTCGGGCTGCCTGTCATCTGCCAAGCCGGCCTCGGCGCAGAAAGGCAAGCTGCTGTTCGACGTCTGCGTCAAGGGGATCGCTGAGCAGCTGCGGGTGGCCTTCGCCTGATCTTCGCCTGGCCGTCACGACCTGGCGGCTCGTCAGAAACGGGAGATCCCGGCGGGAGGCCGGGAATGCTCCAAGTGGCATCAAGGACAGAGCAATGGCATTGCGCTCGAAATGGACCGTCCGGATCCACCGGCTCGAGACCCTGTTGCGGGTGGGCATGGGCGAGGAAGAGCAACACGCCCAGCCGGTCACGGTCAGCATGCGCATCTGCGGCATGACGGAAACCCATCCCGAAGGCCTCGGACAATGCTTCGACTACCAGCAGTTCTGCCGCTGGCTGGTGGAGGACTGGCCCAACAGTCCCCATACGCCCCTGCTCGAGACCCGGCTCAACGAGCTGGTCGAGCATGTCTTCGTGCGGGACAAGCGCGTCATGAACCTCTGGGTCGGACTCTACAAGAGCCGCGGGGTGAGACAGGCCGAGCTCGTCGGTCTGGAGCGCGAGGTCACCCGGCGCCAGTTCCAGGAGCAGCTGCGCCCGGCCCTGCCCGCGTCGAAGAAGGCGGCCCGCAAGCGGGCTGCAACGGCCTGACCCCGCCCGTTCAGGGCCCGGGAGCGCAAGCGCCGCCTGGCAGGGTCAGTCGTGCCGGAACGGGGCGGGGGCGCTCGATTTCAGACCGGAGGGACTGACGCCGCGGAGCTGCTTGAGCGCCCGCGACAGGCTGGAACTGTCCTGGAAGCCGCATTCGAGCGCCACTTCGGTCACGCTGAGCCTGGAATTGCGCAGCAGCCATTCGGCCCGCTGCAGCCGCAGCTGGGTGCGGTACTGCGCCGGACTCATGCCGATGTCGAGCTGGAAGCGGCGCTCGAGCTGGCGCTGGCCCACGCCGAGCAGCTCGTAGCACTGGCTCACCGGGCCGGGTTTCTGCATATGCTGCTCGATCAGCAGCATCGCCTTGTGGACTTCCGGGTCCCTGGCCTTGTGCGTCAGCACGCTCTCGGGTTGCAGCGCGCGCGAGGGCAGCGGCTGGTCTTCGAGCATGATGCGCAGGGCCTTGACCGCCGACGCCCGGCCAATGCGCTGCTCGATCAGGTACGCCGCCAGGTGCACCACGCTGGTGCCTCCGGCGCAGGTCATGCGGTCGCGGTCCACCACGTACATCTGCTTGGACGTCACCCTGCAATGCGGGAATGCGCGCTCGAATTCCTCCCGGTGGAACCAGCTTACGCAAGTGAGATAGCCGTCCAGCAGACCTGCACGCGCCAGGATGAATGAGCCGGTGCACAACCCGACCAGGGGCAGCCCGAGCTGCGCCGCGGCTTGCAGGAAGCGGTAGACGGCGTCGGGAGCCTGCTGCCGGCCGTGGATCAGGCCGCCCACGGCGACGATCAGGTCATAGCGTCGCGGCTCGTCCAGCCGCGCGGTGGGCTGGACCATGGCGCCGCAGCTGGACGCGATGGGGTCGGACGAGGTCGCGAGGATGTCCCAGTCGCAGTTGACGCGCCGGCTGCGGTCGCCTTCGTCGCCCGCCAGCCTGAGGGCGTCCACGAAGCCGGCGAAGGCCGTCAGCGTGAAGTTCGGCGCCAGCACGAAGCCGACCTTGAGCTTGGGAGAGTGGACAGCAGACACGGCAAGGAAGATGATCTGGCTTTACGGCGATTCTAGGGGCATGGAGGGTCCTCCATTGCGGCCTGGAGGCCCACCCGATGAGGAGAGAAAATGAGGATGTTGCACTGGCTTGGCGCCCTGCTGCTGGCCACCGCCCTGGGCGGCTGCGGCTACAACGATTTCCAGCGCCTCGACGAGCAGTCCAGGTCTGCCTGGGCCGAGGTGCTCAACCAGTACCAGCGCCGCGCCGACCTGGTGCCGAACCTGGTCGCGACCGTCAAGGGCGAGGCCAGCTTCGAGCAGGAAACGCTGACGCGTGTCATCGAAGCGCGCGCCAAGGCAAGCTCGATCCAGCTCACGCCCGAGATGCTGCAGGACCCGCAGGCGATGCAGCGCTTCCAGGCCGCGCAGGGACAGCTCGGCAGCGCCCTGAGCCGCCTGCTGGTGGTGGCCGAGCGCTACCCCGACCTGAAGGCCAACCAGGCCTTTGCCGACCTGCGGGTCCAGCTCGAGGGCACCGAGAACCGCATCACCGTCGCGCGCAACCGCTACATCCAGGCGGTGCAGGACTACAACGTGCTGGCGCGCAGCTTCCCGAGCAACCTGACCGCGATGGCGTTCGGCTACCAGCCGAAGGCCGGCTTCACCGTGGCCGACGAGGCCGCGATCAGCGCGCCGCCCCAGGTCGATTTCGGCAGCAAGTGATGGCCGCCCTGCTGCGCAGTTTCCTGGCCTGGCTGCTGTGCGGCCTGCTGGCCTGGCCATTCGCGGGGCTGGCGCAGCCGCTGCAGCCCATCCCGCCGCTGAGCGCGCGCGTGATCGACCAGACCGGCACGCTCGATGCAGCCCGGCGCCAGGCGCTGGAGGACAAGCTCGCCGCCTTCGAGCGCGAGCGCGGCAGCCAGGTCGTGGTCTTGCTGGTGCGCAGCACCGCGCCCGAGGACATCTTCGGCTACACCCAGCGCCTGGGCGATGCCTGGAAGATCGGCCGGCGGGAGGTCGGCGACGGCGTGCTGCTGGTGGTGGCCCAGGACGACCGCGCGCTGCGCATCGCGACCGCCAAGGCGGTCGAGGGCGCGATTCCCGACGTGATCGCGGGCCGCATCATCGAGCAGGTGATCGCACCCCGCTTCCGGCAGGGCGATTTCGCCGGCGGGATCGATGCCGGGGTCGACCAGATCCTGGCGCGGCTGCGCGGCGAGGAGCTGCCTTTGCCCGGGGCCGCCTCTGCCGGCGGCGACGATTCCGCCGACGGGAGCGAATCGCTCGTCCTTGCCTTCTTCGCGCTGCCCTTGATCTCTGCCCTGCTGCGCCGCTGGCTCGGTCGCGGCCTGGGCAGCCTGGCGGCGGCTGGCATCGTCGGCCCCCTGGCCTGGTGGTTCACGGCGTCGCTCATGATCGCGCTCGGGGCGGCCTTGCTGGCTGCCATCCTGAGCCTGCTGGGGCTGCGGCTGCCCACGGGCCGGGGTGGCGGCCGCGGGGGTGGCGGAGGGGGTTTCGGGGGCAGGGGCTCCGGCGGCGGCTTCAGTTCGGGTGGCGGAGGCAATTTCGGTGGCGGCGGCGCTTCCGGGCGCTGGTGAGGATGGCCTGATCCGGGTGCCGGAGGGTTACTGGGGATTTGTCAGTCACCCCGCGGGGGAGCCTGCAATAATGGAGCTGCAATGGTGGCTGCACTATGCGGCAACCTGTTTCACATGATGGAGTAAAAGAAGCATGCCCCAGCAGGAAGACAAGCGCGCAGAACTGCGCCGCGCCGCCCTCGAATACCATGAGTTTCCGACCCCCGGCAAGGTCGCGATCGCCGCCACCAAGCAGCTGACCAACCAGCGCGACCTGGCGCTGGCCTATTCGCCCGGCGTGGCGGCGCCCTGCGAGGAGATCGTCGCCGATCCCAACGCCGCCTTCAAGTACACCAGCCGCGGCAACCTGGTCGCGGTCATCACCAACGGCACCGCGGTGCTGGGCCTGGGCGACATCGGACCGCTGGCGGCCAAGCCGGTGATGGAAGGCAAGGGCGTGCTGTTCAAGAAGTTCGCCGGCATCGACGTGTTCGACATCGAGATCAACGAGAAGGACCCCGACAAGCTGGTCGAGATCATCGCCGCGCTCGAGCCGACCTTCGGCGGCGTCAACCTCGAGGACATCAAGGCGCCCGACTGCTTCTACGTCGAGCGCAAGCTGCGCGAGCGCATGAAGATCCCGGTCTTCCACGACGACCAGCACGGCACCGCGATCGTGGTCGGCGCGGCGCTGCTCAACGGCCTCAAGGTGGTCGGCAAGGACATCAGGAACGTCAAGCTCGTGACCTCGGGCGCCGGTGCCGCGGCGCTGGCCTGCCTGGGCCTGCTGGTCAAGCTCGGCCTGCCGCGCGAGAACATCTTCGTCACCGACCTGGCCGGCGTGGTCTACCAGGGCCGCACCGAGCTGATGGACCCGGACAAGGCACAGTACGCTCAGCCCACCGAGGCGCGCTCGCTGCGCGAGATCATCGCCGGCGCCGACATCTTCCTCGGCCTGTCGGCCGGCGGCGTGCTCAAGCCCGACATGGTCGCGAGCATGGCCGAGCGTCCGCTGATCTTCGCGCTCGCCAACCCGACACCCGAGATCCTGCCCGAGGAAGTCAAGGCGGTGCGCGAAGACGCGATCATGGCGACCGGCCGCACTGACTACCCGAACCAGGTCAACAACGTCCTGTGCTTCCCCTACATCTTCCGCGGCGCGCTCGACGCCGGCGCATCGACCATCACCGACGAGATGGAGATCGCCGCGGTGCACGCGATCGCGGACCTCGCGCAGGCCGAGCAGAGCGAGGTGGTGGCGGCAGCCTATTCGGGCGAGACGCTGGCCTTCGGCCCCGACTACCTGATTCCCAAGCCCTTCGACCCGCGCCTGATGGTCAAGATCGCGCCCGCGGTGGCGCAGGCTGCGGTCGACAGCGGCGTCGCGCTGCGGCCCATCACCGACATGGGCGCCTACCGCGAGAAGCTGCAGAGCTTCGTGTTCGCTTCCGGCACCATGATGAAGCCGGTCTACGCCGTGGCCAAGAAGTCGCTGCACAAGCGCGTCGCCTACGCCGAGGGCGAGGAGGAGCGCGTGCTGCGCGCCTGCCAGGTGGTGGTCGACGAGGGCCTGGCGCGCCCGACACTGATCGGTCGCCCCGCCGTCATCGCCCGGCGCATCGAGCGCTTCGGCCTGCGCCTCAAGGAGGGGCTGGACTACGACGTCGTCAACGTCGAGCAGGACGATCGCTACCGCGAGCTCTGGCAGACCTATCACCAGCTGATGGAGCGCCGCGGCGTGACCGAGCAGCTGGCCAGGATCGAGATGCGGCGCCGCCTGTCGCTGATCGGCGCCATGCTGCTGCGCAAGGGCGATGTCGACGGCCTGATCTGCGGTACCTGGGGCACCAATCCGATGCATCTCGAATACATCGACCATGTCATCGGCAAGCGCCCGGGCGCGCACTGCTACGCGGCCATGAACGCGCTGATGCTGCCGGGCCGCTCGGTCTTCCTCGTCGACACCCATGTCAACTACGACCCGAGCGCCGAGATGCTGGCCGAAATCACCATGATGGCGGCGCGCAAGATCATGCGCTTCGGCTTCACGCCCAAGGCTGCGCTGCTGTCGCACTCCAACTTCGGCAGCTCCGATCAGCCGTCTGCCATCAAGATGCGCGAGACGCTCGCGATCCTGCGCGAGAAGGCGCCCTGGCTCGAGGTCGACGGCGAGATGCATGGCGACGTCGCGCTCGACGGCCAGGCGCGCGCGGCGATCATGCCGCGCAGCACGCTCGAGGGCGACGCCAACCTGCTGGTCTGCCCGAACGTCGACGCCGCCAACATCGCCTACAACCTGCTCAAGACCGCGGCAGGCGGTGGCATCGCGGTCGGCCCGATGCTGCTCGGCGTGGCCAAGCCGGTGCATATCCTGACCGCCAGCGCGACGGTGCGCCGCATCGTCAACATGACCGCGCTGACCGTGGCCGAGGCCAACGTCGGCTCCCGCGCCGTCGATTCCACCTCGCAGGCCTGACGCCGGAGCCAGGATCGGCCGGACCCTGGCGTGGCGCCATGTTGCGCTGCACCAGGGTCCTTGCATTTTGGGGCTGGTTCAGGCACACTAGCGCGCTTGGATTTCAGGGTTAACCCGCAAGAATGATGCGGGTCGATCCGAGCGAGCAGCAGGAGCCCGTCTACTCACGCAGCACGGCGCCGGGGTCGATGCGCGCATGTACGCGCGACCCCTAACTGGCCAGTTCGCCATGGCGCCAATATAGCCGAATCCTGCAGCCTGTTTCCGGCCGCCGTCCAGGGAGAGCGGCCAGCTAATCGACAACATTGAATTGGAAAGAGACGTGGAGATGGATCAGCCACTTCGCAATGTGCGCAGCAATATCGTTCAATCGATCCGGGCCTTCACCGTGCAGGGCCTGCAATCGGCCGCTGAACAGCTAGGCCACCATTTCCTGTACGCCAACCTCGCGACGGCGATGACCAAGCAGGACGTGCTCGACCTGATCGCGCAGCAGTACACCCTGCCGGCGAGCTGCGGAAAGAATTTCGACGCGCTGTATGACGCCATGACCGACGTGGTGCACAAGTCGGGCCAGCAGACCGGCTTCATCGTCGTGCTCGAGCATATCCCGACCAGCCCCAAGTTCGACAAGGAAGCACGCGAGCTGCTGCTCGACATCTTCCGCGACATCTCCGACTACTGGAACGACCGCAAGGTGCCGTTCCGCTGCTTCTACAGCTTCTCGGTCGCGCGTGCGGCCAAGGCCGAGGACCTCGGTGCCAGCGACGAGCCCATGCTGACCGACAAGCTGGTCGACGTCAGCCCGCAGGCGCTGCGCATGAGCAGCCCCTTCAACGCCGGCTACTGGCTCAGCGCCGCCTGATCCCCCGGCGGATTCCCCGGGGAATCCCCCGGCTGATGAAGCAAGCAGAAGGCCCGCCTTGAGCGGGCTTTCCTGCATCTGGCGCGAACGTTTTTTCAGCAGGCCTGCGCCAGCGCGACGTATTCGGCCACCGGTACTTCCTCGGCGCGGCGCTGCAGGTCGAAGTCGCCGCCAAAGCCGCGCGCCTCCAGCCAGCGGCCCAGGCTGTGGCGCAGCAGCTTGCGCCGCATCGAGAACGCGACCTGCACCAGTTCCTCCAGCAGCGCGAAGTCCACCGCGGGCGGCTGGGCCAGCGGCACCATGCGCACGATCGCGCTGTCGACGCGAGGCGGCGGATCGAAGCTCTCGGGCGGCACGAACAGCACGTTCTCCATCGCGTAGCGCCACTGCAGCATCACGCTCAGGCGGCCGTAGTCGGCGCTGCTCGGCGCGGCGACCATGCGGTCGATGACCTCCTTCTGCAGCATGAAGTGCTGGTCCTGCACCACGTCGGCGACGCCGAGCAGGTGGAACAGGATCGGGCTCGAGATGTTGTAGGGCAGGTTGCCGACCACGCGCATAGGCTCCGGACGGCTGGCGGCCAGCGCGCGGAAATCGACCTTGAGCACGTCGGACTCGATCACGGTCAGCTGGGGATGGGCGCGCAGCCGCACCGCGAGGTCGCGGTCGAGCTCGACCACGGTCAGCTCGCCGAGGCGCTCGACCAGAGGCTGGGTCAGCGCGGCCAGGCCCGGACCGATCTCGACCACGAACTGGCCCGGTCTCGGCGCGATCTCGCGCACGATCGCCTCGATGATGGACTGGTCGGACAGGAAATGCTGGCCGAAGCGCTTGCGCGCCTTGTGCGGTGCGTTCACTGGGGCGGCTCCCGGTATTCGATGTAGGCCCGGCCGCGCAGCTCGCGTGCCCAGGTGGCGTAGGCCTCCTCGGCCTTCTGCTCGCGCAGGACGTTGCGCACCCATTCGCGCTGCTCGCTGGCGCTCAGTGGCACCTGGCGGCGTTCCTGCACCTGGATCAGGTGCACGCCGAAGCGCGACACCAGCGGTTCGGACAGCTGGCCGGGCGCGAGCCGGTCCATGACCTGCTCGAACTCGGGCACGAACATGCCGGGCCTGACCCAGCCGAGGTCGCCGCCGGCGCTGGCCGAGCCGTCCTGGCTGTGCTGGCTGGCCAGGTCCTCGAAGCGGGCCGATCCGGCCGCGATGCGCTGGCGCAGCTCCTTGAGCCGCGCGATCGCCGCCGCCTGGCTCAGTTGCTGACCGGGGCGCAGCAGGATGTGGCGCGCGCGCGTCTGGGTGTAGCTGGCCTCGGGCAGGCCGGCGCTGCGCTTCTCGAGCAGCTTGAGCACGTGGAAGCCGGCGCCGCTGCGCACCACCGCCGCGACCTGACCGGGCTGGAGCGAGCGGATCGCATCGACGAAGAGGGTGGGGTAGCGCTCGATGCCGCGCAGGCCGAGCTCGCCGCCGCGGGTCTTGTCGTTGGCATCCGAGAACTCGCGCACCAGCGCCGCGAAGTCGGCGCCGCCGCGGGCCCGCTGCGCGAGCTGCTCGGCGCGCTGGCGCAGCTTTTCCACGCTGGCGTCATCGGCGCCCTCGGGTACCCGTACCAGCAGTTGGGCCAGGTTGATCTCGGCCAGCTCCGGGCTCTGGTGCTCGGCCAGGTAGGCGTCGATGTCGGGCTCGCTGATGCGGATCCTGTTGTCGACCTCGCGTTCGCGCAGGCGCTGCAGCAGCATCTCCTTGCGCAGGTTGGCGCGGAAGGATTCGACATCCTGGCCCATGGTCTTGAGGCGCTGGTGCAGCCCGACCAAGTCCAGCCCGTTCTGGCGCGCGATGTTTTCCTCGGCCTGGGCCAGGGCGGCGTCGTCGATCCTGAGGCCCTGCTCGGCGGCGGCCTGCAGCTGCACGCGCTCGACGATCAGCTGTTCCATGACCTGGCGCAGCAGCTCGGCACGCGGCGTGGGCTGGGTGCCGGCGGGCGGCTGCTGCCTTGCCAGGCGGGCATGGACCTCGTGGTTGGTCAAGGGTTCGGAGTTGACGAGCGCCACCACATGATCGGCGGGCAGGGGCTGTGGTGCCGCTGCCGTGCTGGCGGCAAGGTCTGCAGCTGTCGCCGCTGCGGGCAGGGCGGTCGCCCTGGGCGTGGCCTGGGTCGCCGGTTTCTTGGCGGGTGCTGCGGCCAGGCTGCCGGACAGCAGCAGCGCGGCCGCCAATGCTAGGGATTTATTCATATCGCTCGAAGCGGCTGGGCGGGTTGATTTCTTCCCGCAGGAGTTGGTAGCGGGGCACATGGTTGTGCAGGGACTGCAGCGGGCTGGAGCCGATGCGGGTGAAGTCTGAGAACTCCAGCTGGAACATGATGCGCTGGTTGGCGCTCGTCGTGCTGTTCTGCAGCCGTTCGAACGCCACCCGGGCGATCCAGCAGCCGGCATCGTATTCGAAGCCGGCCAGCAGGTCGACGATCCGGCTCTCTGGCAGGCTGTAGTTGATGCGACCGACGCTGTACCACTGCTGTGGCCCGAGGCCCCGACCCGCCACGCCCGCCGGTGCGTCACCGGACAGGCCCTGAAGCGGCCATTGCCAGCCCAGGTCGAGCTGGCGGCTGTCCTCGGTGACGGACTGGCGCTTGACGCGGTAGGCGGCATTGAGGACACGATAAGGCCCCGGCAGGTAGCGCAGCCCCAGCGTGCTGCGGGTCGATTCGCCGGATTCTGGGTTGTATTGCAGCTCGACGCTCGATGACCATTGCGGCGTCCAGTTGACGCGCGCGCCCAGCAGCAGATCGGTCAGCCCTGCGGCGACGCTCGACTCGCCTGGCAAGGTGACGCGCTGTTCGCGGAAGCGGTAGCGCTGCGCAACCCCCAGGCTCATCAGTTCGGCGCCGGTCTCGGCCTGCAGCAGCCGGCTCGTCGCGCCCAGCGTCAACGCGTCGAGATCGGCGATGCGGTCATTCCCTGCATAGGGATTGGGTTGGAAGACGGTCGACAGGCTGAAGTCGAACGGCGCGCTGTCATAGCTGGGCAGATGGTTCTGCTTGCGCCAGGGCGTGCGCGAGTAGTAGAGCCTGGGCTCGAGCGTCTGCACCAGATCGCGGCCGAGGAGGCGGGTCTCGCGCTCGAACTGCAGGCCGCTGTCCAGGCTCAGCGTCGGCAGCGCCAGACCCAGGCTGGACTGTCCGTCTTCTAGTGCCTGGTCGAACTGGTACTGGCGAGCGTGCAATTGGACGCCGGGCTTGATGAACCAGCCCGGCGCCTGCCAGCTGCGGCTCAGTTTCGCCACCAGCAGCGCGCGATCGCCCCCGATCACCGTCGCTTCCCCCGCGCTGCTGCCGTTGCCGATCTTGATCTGGCGGTCGGTCGCGAAGCGGGTGAACTCGGTCTGCAGCGAGCCTTCCCAGCCCGGGCTGCCCAGCAGGCTGAAGGGCGCTGGCTGCAGGCGGGCGGCCAGCGAGGGGATGCGATCGTAGGGCGCGATGATCTGCGTCGCCGGCAAGGGATCCTGCAGCGTCTGCCAGCTGTAATGCCCGGCCGAGAACGACCAGTCCCCGCTGCCCCAGGACAGCGCGGCCTCGCTCGGCAGCAGGCGCTGCGTCATCAGCTTGCCGGTATGCGGAAAATCTCGCCAGTAGTTGGCATCGCTGACCTGGTTCAGGTTCAGTCGCAGGCCCATGCCATCGATGCCTGGCCAGGCGCTCAGGTTTTGCCTATGCTGGAACGACAGGCTCCAGCGATCGGCATCGCGCAAGCTGTCCGCGGGCATGTAGGCACCACGCAGTTCGCCGCTGTAGTCGGACTCCAGATAGCGGAACTCGCCACCGACGTTGAGGCCGCGCTGGCTCATCAGCGTCGGGGTGATCGTCGCGTCGCGCTGCGGCGAGAGATTGAGGTAATAGGGCAGTGCCAGCTCGAGGCCGCTCTGGGACGCGATATTGATGCTGGGGGGCAGCAGACCCGATCGGCGCGCATCCGAGAGCGGAAACTCGACGTAGGGCGAGCCCAGGATGGGCAGGCCCTTGAAGTGCAGCACGCCGCCGTGGGCGGTGCCGGTGTCGGTCTCGCTGTCGAACTCCATCTTGCGGGCCGAGATCCACCAGTCGGGATGCCAGGGTCCCGATCCGGGCCTGGGGCAGGTCGAATAGACGGCGTTGTCGGCGCTGGCGCGCTTTTCACCCAGGAAGTCCAGCCGGCTGGCCTCGCCCTGGCCGCCCTTGATCAAGGTGAATCTGGGCTGCAGGAAATAGCCTACGTTGCTGTCGAGCCTGAGCTGCAGCTCGGGGCCTTCGTAGAGGTTGCCGAGTCGGTTGATCCGGACCCCGCCGCTGGCGTTCACGGTGTCGTCCGCCGCACGATGCTCGATCCGCTCGGCCTTGAGCACCATCTCGTGGCGGCGCAGTTCGGCATGCCCCTCGATCCGGGTCCTCACGTCGGTCTGGCCTTCGACATGGTCGCCGAGCAGAAAGGTCGGTCCCGCCATTTCGGTGCTGGCCTGGAGACGCTCCCCCAGTTGCAGGCTGGGCTGCAGTTGCAGGCCGGATTCTTCAGTGCCGGTTTGTGCCCCGGCCTGTCCCAGCGCTGCGCTGCCGGCAGCCAGCACGAAGGCAGCCCGCACAACGGCGCTGACGGGGCGCAGGCGGTGCTGCGGTGCGGCGGGATGGGGCTCGAATGGCACGGGTCTGATGCGATGGAGATGGCGCGGCTGCGCCGTTCGTAGAATAGCTGGTCGATTATCCACGAGGCCCGCTCTGCTGGCGCCCGACGCAGGCGAGTGCCTGCAGTACGTCTCTCAGATCCAAATGTCACAAGACCCATCCACCCAGCCATCGTCCATCGCCTGGACCCAGCCCGAGCGCCAGGCAGCCTTTGCCACCTGGCTGGACCGGGTGGCCGTCGCGCATGGCCTGCAGGCCGACAGCCTGCGCCTGGCATCGGCCGATGCCAGCTTCCGGCGCTACTTCCGCATCGATGACGCCGCGGGCGACACGCGGGTCATCATGGACGCCCCGCCCGAGAAGGAGAACTGCCAGCCCTTCGTCCAGGTGGCGCGCTTGCTGCGCGACGCCGGCGTGCGCGTGCCCACCGTGCTGGACTGGGACCAGGCCGGCGGCTTCATGCTGCTCGACGACCTGGGCGACCGCACCCTGCTGACCGTGCTCGACCCGCAGCGGCCGGCCGACGCGCTGCCCTATTTCAAGGACGCGACCACGGCGCTGCTCGACCTGCAGCGCGTCGCGCGGCCGGATTGGCTGCCACCCTACGACGCCGCCTTGCTGCAGCGCGAGCTGCAGCTCTTCCCCGACTGGTATCTCGGCCATCACAAAGGCGTGGCGATCGACGACGCGATGCGCGCGACGCTGGACAGGACTTTCGCGCTGCTGGTCGAGCGCAACCTGGCCGCGCCGGCCGTGCTGGTGCACCGCGACTTCATGCCGCGCAACCTGATGCTGCCGCGCGCAGGCTTCGACCCGGCCGATCCGCAGCAAAGACTCGGCGTGCTCGACTTCCAGGACGCGGTCTGGGGCCCTATCACCTACGACATCGCCTGCCTGACGCGCGACGCCTTCCTGAGCTGGGAAGAGGACTTCGTGCTCGACATCACGATCCGCTACTGGGAGCGCGCGCGCAAGGCCGGCCTGCTCGACTTCGACGGCTGGAGCCAGGACTTCGGCGCCTTCTACCGCGCGGTCGACTGGATGGCCTTGCAGCGCCACCTCAAGGTCGCCGGCATCTTCGCGCGCCTGACGCTGCGCGATGGCAAGCCGCAGTACCTGGCCGATGCGCCGCGCTTCATCCACTACATCCGCAGCACCGCGCTGCGCTACCGCGAGCTCACGCCCCTGCTGCGCCTGATCGATAAGGTCGAGGGCTGGGAGGCCGCGACCGGCTTCGCCTACGGCCGGGTCTGAGCGATGCCACGCATCCACCAGCCGCTGGCGCTGCAGACGGGCCTGCAGCTTGAACTCACGCCCGAGGGCGCCCGCCATGTCCAGGTGCTGCGGCTGCAGCCAGGCGACCGCATCACGCTGTTCGGTGATCCTGCGGGCGGCGAATGGGACGCCACCGTGCTCAAGATGGGCCGCAGCAGCGTCGAGGTAGAGGTCGGTCCCCACCATGCGGTCGAGCGCGAGCCGGCGCGCGAGGTGCACCTGGCCGTCGGCATGCCGGCCAACGAGCGCATGGACTGGCTGGTCGAGAAGGCGACCGAGCTCGGTGTCGCCAGCATCCAGCCGCTGATGACCGAGCGCACCGTGCTGCGCCTCAAGGCTGAGCGCGCCGAGAAGAAGCAGGCACACTGGCAGGCGGTCGCGATCGCGGCCTGCGAGCAGTGCGGCGGCAACCGCGTGCCGCTGATCCATCCGGTACGCACGCTGGACGACTGGCTGCGCGACGGCGAAGCGCCGGCGGGTGCGCTGCGCGGCGTGCTGTCGCTCGCGACAGGTTCCCGGCCGCTGCTGCAGGTCGCCGCAAGCGATCCAGCCGCGCCGCTGCTGCTGGTCCATGGCCCCGAAGGCGGCCTGTCGCCGCAGGAGGAGCAGGCGCTGCTGGCGCAGGGCTACGCGCCGGTCACGCTGGGCCCGCGCGTGCTGCGCGCCGAGACCGCTGCGATCGCCGCCCTGGCCGCGATCGCGCTGGCAGGGGCTTGAGCCGGAGCCGGGCTCAGCACCTGGCGATGCGACTCACTTCCAGCGCAGCGCCTCCAGGCTCACGCTGCCCTTGTCGCTGCTCAGCGTGAGCATGCCGTCGTGGATGGTGGCCTGCAGCTGCATGCTGCGCTCGGCCAGCCCTTCGAGTTCCTGCGCCGCCTCGGTCGGCAGGCGCCAGACCTGCAGCTTGTCGAGCCGGCTCAGCTTGTTCTCGATGCCCTTCCACCAGACTTCTGCCGCGTGGCCGAAGGGGTAGACGCGCACCGCGTCGGCCTGGCTGCAGGCCTTGGACAGGGGCTTGTCCTCGGGCTGGCCGACCTCGATCCAGAGCCGCTTGCGGCCGGTGAAGTCGGTCAGGTGCACGTCCGGGTCGCTCACGTCGGACAGGCCGGCGCCGAACGCCAGCGTGCCGTCGCCGCCGCAGCTGTCCTGCAGCTCGTGCGCGTTGAGCGCCAGCGCGACCAGACGCACCATCATGCGCTGGTCGGTCTCGCTCGGATGTCGCGCCAGCGTCAGGCTGTGGTCGGCGTAGTAGTTGTGGTCGATGTCGGCGATCTGCAGGTTCGCCTTGAAGATGGTGGACTTGATGGCCATCGGTTTTTCCTTATGCGGTGACCGACGGATCGGTTTGGATCAGCTCGAGCGGATAGCGGCGCCCGGCCAGGTGGTCCTCGATGCAGCGCAGCACCAGCGGGCTGCGGTGCCGGTCCTGGCTGGCGCGGATCTCGTCGGGCGTCAGCCAGACCGTGCGCACGATGCCGGCGTCGAGCCGGGCGCCCGGCACCACGTCGCCCAGCCTTCCGCTGAAGGCAAAGCGCATATAGGTCACGTCGCCGGCATCGCCCGGCAGCACCGAGCGCGCCAGGTAGATGCCGACCAGCGCCTCGGGCTCGAATTCATGCGTGGTTTCCTCCAGCGCCTCGCGACGGCAGCCCTGGAGCGGGCTCTCGCCGGGGTCAAGGTGGCCGGCCGGGTTGTTCAGGCGCAGGCCCTCGGAGGTATGTTCTTCGACCAGCAGGTAGCGGCCGTCGCGCTCGATGATCGCGGCGACCGTGACGCTGGGTTTCCATCTCGTGTTCATGGGCTGATTATCGCCAGCCCGTGCAGGCGGCTCCGTCCGGAGCGCTAATCTGCGCCAGGCTCAGCGGCCCAGATCCTTGGCGGTCTGGCCGGCGATGCCCCAGTTGGTCTTGGGCAGGTCGTGGATCCAGACGCGGATGGTCTCGCGCGGTGCGCCCACCGCCTCCTGCAGCGCAGCGGTGACCTTCTCGATCACGGCGCGCTTCTGTTCCTCGGTGCGGCCTTCGAGCATGTAGATCTGGGCGAATGGCATGGTGATTCCTTGGCTGGAATGGTGAAACGGAAAAGCCCACGCCGCCGGCATCACCGGCAGCCTGGGCAATGAGGGCTCAGGTGAGCTGGATGTGCAGGCGGCGGATCAGGCTGCCCCAGCGGTTGTTCTCGGTCCGGATGAACTCGGCGAAGTCCGCCGGGCTGGTGACCTTGATGTCGGCACCGATGTTCTCGAACGCCGCCAGGGTTGCCGGGATCGCCGCACCGGCCTTCCAGGCCTGGGCGAGCTTGGCCAGGATGTCCCTGGGCAGGCCAGCCGGGCCGACCAGGCCGAACCAGGTCACCACCTCGAAGCCTGGGAAGCCCTGCTCGGCCACGGTGGG
>JBDLTM010000016.1:0-18304 GCA_039805805.1 Pseudomonadota bacterium
GGCCGTGCGCCAGACTCTCGCCGTCGGCGTGGATCACCTTGGCGACGCCCGCGATCTGGGCTGCTGCAGCTGCCGCCGCGCCGGCATTGTGGCCGGCGACGAGCACATGCACTTCGCCCAGCTGGCTGGCGGCGGTCACGGTGTTGAGGGTCGCGCCCTTGAGCGTGGCGTGGTCGTGTTCTGCGATGACGAGGACGGTCATTTTTCTTTCCTTGTTCAGTTGGGGACAGAGCAAATTGGCTGCGCCAATCTTGGTCTGTCCCGCAAGAGGCTTAGATTACCTTCGCCTCGTTTTTCAGCTTGTCGACCAGCGCGGCGACATCGGCCACCTTGATGCCCGCCTGGCGACCCGCCGGCTCGGTCACCTTCAGCGTCTTGAGGCGCGGAGCCACGTCAACGCCCAGCTCAGCCGGCGTGACCTTGTCCAGCGCCTTCTTCTTCGCCTTCATGATGTTGGGCAGCGTGACATACCTCGGCTCGTTCAGGCGCAGGTCGGTCGTGACGATCGCCGGCAGGCTCACCGACAGGGTTTCGAGGCCGCCGTCGATCTCGCGCGTGACCTCAGCCTTGCCGCCCGCGACCTCCACCTTGCTCGCAAAGGTCGCCTGCGGCAGTTCAGTGAGAGCGGCCAGCATCTGGCCGGTCTGGTTCGCGTCGTCGTCGATCGCCTGCTTGCCCAGGATCACCAGGCCAGGCTGTTCTTTCGCGACCAGCGCGGCGAGCAGCTTGGCCACCGCCAGCGGCTGCAGCTCGGCGTCGGTCTCGACATGGATCGCGCGGTCGGCGCCGATCGCCAGCGCGGTGCGCAGCGTCTCCTGGCACTGGGCCACGCCGCACGAGACGGCCACGACCTCGGTCGCGGCGCCCTTCTCCTTCAGGCGCACCGCCTCCTCGACGGCGATCTCGTCGAAGGGGTTCATGCTCATCTTGACGTTGGCGATGTCGACGCCGCTGCCGTCGGCCTTGACGCGCACCTTGACGTTGTAGTCCACCACGCGCTTGACGGGGACGAGGATCTTCATGTTTTGCTCCTGCAAATTGCCGATGAATGCTGGGAAGGATTCTATTTCAGCCCCGCCGCGATCATGACCGCTGCTGGCCGGCAGGCTGCGCCTGGTTGGCGCTCACGTGCAGCACCCGCTGCGGATAGGGAATCTCGATGCCCTGGCGGCGGAAGGATGCCAGGATGGCCCGGTTGATGTCCGACTTTAGCCCCAGCGTGCCGACCTCGGGATCGGCGATCCAGTAGCTCAGCGTGAACTCGATCCCGTCGGCGCCGAAGGCCGACAAGGCGGCGGTCGGCGGGGGATCGGTCAGCACCCTGGGCTGGGCTGTCGCGGCCTCGACCAGCAGCGCTGCCACCTGGTCGATGTCGCTCTCATAGGACACGCCGACCACCGTCGCCTGCGAGACGCGCGGATCGGCCAGCGACAGGTTCTCGACCCGGCTCGTGATCAGGGTCTCGTTCGGGACGATGGCCTCGCGGCCCGAGAGCGATCGGATCACGGTGAAGCGCGCCTTGATGTCGGTGATACGACCCTCGAAGTTGTCAACCCGCACCATGTCTCCGATGCGCATGCTGCGCTCGGTCAGGATCACGAAGCCGCTGACATAGTTGGCCGCCAGCTTCTGCAGGCCGAAGCCGATGCCGACGCCGACCGCGCCGCCCAGCACCGACAGCGCCGACAGGTCGATGCCCACCGTGGTCAGCGCCACGATCAGGCCGACGAACATCAGCAGCGCGCGCGCGGCATTGCTGGCGGC
Source organism: Pseudomonadota bacterium (assembly GCA_039805805.1). GTDB lineage: Bacteria > Pseudomonadota > Gammaproteobacteria > Burkholderiales > Burkholderiaceae_C > Malikia. The sequence continues at coordinate 1,765 of JBDLTM010000016.1, forward strand.
CTTGCGCAGCGACAGTTCGCTGCCGCTGGCCGAGCGCAGCAGGCGCGATTCGATCGCCGACGAGATCCAGAGCGACAGCAGCAGCACGGCGCCGGCCGTCAGCAGGCCCTCGATCATGGTGCGCACCGACAGCTTGCTGCCGCCGATCTTCCAGCTGATCTGGTCGAGCTCGTTGAGCAGTACCGGCAGCAGGCCACTGACCCACAACACCATCGTCAGCCAGGCGGCCCAGGAGATCGTGCGCTCGATCGGGCGCAGCCAGCTGGCCTGGCGGAAGGCGACCTGCAGCACCTTGACGCCGACCCGGATCACGACCAGCGCGACCAGCACGGGAATGGCGATGCGCAGGATGTGGACCGGGTGCCCGGCGGCCCAGAGCGTTCGAGCCGTGAAGCCCAGTGCCAGCAGCACCGCCGGGAACAGCACGCCGTCGACCACGCCGCGACCGAACCAGATCGAGTAGGCGGCGTCCGGCGAAAAGATGCGGCGCAGCAAGGCGACCAGCATCCAGGCCAGCATTCCGCAGCCGGCGAGCAATGCCAGCTCCAGCAGGGCCAGGGGCTGGCCAAAGGAGGCCAGCCAGAGGGAGAAGTCGTCGATGGGGATGGGTGCGGGCGTCACTGCAGAGGAGCATCAGGGCAAAACCCTAGCTTGCCACAAAATCGCGACGCAGCCGCTGCCCGGGGAATCAGACGTCGGCCAGCACGCGCAAGTGGGCCTCGACGCTGCGCGCCAGCGAACTGAGGTCGTAGCCGCCCTCCAGGCAGCTCACGATCCGTCCCTGCGCATGGCGCTTGGCCACCTGCTTGAGCTTCATCGTGATCCAGGTGTAGTCCTGCTCGACCAGGCCGAGCTGGCCCATGTCGTCCTCGCGGTGGGCGTCGAAGCCGGCGCTGATGAAGACCAGCTGCGGCCGGTGCTGCTCCAGGCGCGGCAGCCAGTGCAGCTCGATCAGCTCGCGGATCTCCATGCCCTTGGTATAGGCCGGCACCGGAAGGTTGACCAGGTTGGGCGCATCGGACTGGGCGCCGCCCTCGGGATAGAAGGGGTGCTGGAAGAAGCTGCACATCAGGATGCGGTCGTCGTCCGCGACGATGTCCTCGGTGCCGTTGCCATGGTGGACGTCGAAGTCGATGATCGCCACCCGCTCCAGTCCATGGCGCTCGAGCGCGTACTTGGCTGCGATCGCGACGTTGTTGAACAGGCAGAAGCCCATCGCCTTGTCGCGGCAGGCGTGGTGGCCCGGGGGGCGCACGGCGCAGAACGCGTTCTCGAGCTCGCCGGCGATCACCGCGTCGGTGGCGCTGATCGCCGCGCCGGCCGACATCAGCGCGGCCTGGTAGCTGAACTCGTTGAGCGCGGTGTCGGCATCGACATGGTAGTGGGCCGGACCGCCCGCGGCGAGGTCCTCCTTGAGGAAGTCGCTCAGGCCGCGCATGGCGGCGATATGCATGCGGCCATGCGCGAGCTCGATCTCGGCCAGCGAGGCCGGCGTCGGTTCCCGGTGCTCAAGCGCGTCGAGCACCCCCGTGACGAGCAATCGATCCTCGATGGCGGCCAGCCGCTGCGGGCATTCGGGGTGTCCTGCCCCCATCTCGTGCTTGCGGAACAGGGGATGGGTGTAATAGCCAGTGGCATTCATGGTGGTGCTTCGATTTCGTGGCGGAGGCGTCGCCGACGACCCCATCCTCAATCTCCTTTATATTTGACCAGCATACCACGCTCATGGCTGGCACTGGCTTACAAGCCGAGGACCGCGCTGGTGAAACCCGGCCAGGCTGCGAAACAGGGCAGCTTCTGTATTACGCTCGAGCTTTTGCCATCCGACCGCCATGCCCGACCTCCTGTTGCCACGCCCCACCCGCCCCGCCAGCCGCCAGCCGCGAGGCAGCGCCGGTCAACAGGCAGTGGCGCTGCTGCTGGGTCTGCTGCTGGCGCTGCCGAATGACGATGCGAGTGCGCGGGATTCGACGCGCGAACCGCAGCCGGCGCAGCAGGCCAGCCACCGCAAGGACGGCGCATCCAGGAACGCCCAGGAAGGTGCGAAGCGAAAGACCGCGGCGCCTGCCCGGAAAGCCCAGGCTGGCAAGGCTGCTGAAGCCAGCCGCTACGCCGGGCATCCCGGCGCCGAGCAGCTCGCCCTGGAGATCGCCGGACGGCGCGGCTGGGAACTCGAATGGGTCAGGCAGTGGGTCGGCCAGGCCCAGCAGCTGCCGGCGGTGATCAGGCTCTCGACCCCGGCGCCGGTCGCCGCCGCCAAAAACTGGGCCGCCTACCGGGCCCGCTTCATCGAGCCGTCCAGGATCGAGGCCGGACGGCGCTTCTGGCTCGAGCAGCGCGCGGCGCTCGAACGCGCCGAGATCGAGTACGGCGTGCCGGCCTGGCTGGTGGTCGGCATCATCGGCGTCGAGACCCTCTACGGCCGCCACACCGGCAGCTTCAGGGTGCTCGATGCGCTGGCGACGCTGAGCCTGGACTTCCCCGCCAGCCACCCGCGCGCGGCCGAGCGCCAGGCCTACTTCCGCACCGAGCTCGAGGCCCTGCTGGAGCTGGCTCGGGCGCAAGGCTTGCCACCCGATGCCTGGCGCGGCAGCTATGCCGGCGCCATGGGGCTGCCGCAGTTCATGCCGGGCAGCTGGCTGAAATACGCGGTCGACTTCGACGGCGACGGCCGCGTCGACCTGCTCAACAGCCCGGTCGATGCGATCGGCTCGGTCGCCCACTACCTGCGCCAGCATGGCTGGCAGCCAGGCATGCCGACGCATTACCCGGTGCAGGTGCAGGCAGAGGGCGAAGCGCTCGCCACCCTGCTGGCACCCGACATCAAGCCCAGCTTCGACGCCGCCCGCTTCCATGCGCTGGGCGCCAGGCTGGCCGAGCCGGCGCTGCGGCATGCCGGCCCGCTGGCGCTGGTCGAACTCAGGAACGGCGACCCGCTGCAGGGCGGCAGCGGCCCGAGCTATGTCGCGGGCACCGAGAACTTCTATGCCGTCACCCGCTACAACTGGAGCAGCTACTACGCGCTGGCCGTGATCGAGCTGGGCCAGGCGGTCCAGGCCGCGCTGAACCCGCCTGGCGCCGGGCGCTGAGTCAGACCGCTGCCGGCACCAGGAAGTCGCGGCTGATGCGCATCCCGAGGTCGTTGACGCGGTCGAGGAACTGCGTCAGGTAGGCGTGCAGGCCGGTGGCCATGACCTCGTCGAGGCAGCCGTACTGCAGGTCGGACAGCATCTTGCCGGCGCGGCGCTCGGTCTCGCCCGAGATCGAATTGCTGACCCGCCCCAGGTTGGTCACCACGCCCTGCAGGCTGGAGTGCAGGCTGCGCGGCATGTCGGCGCGCAGGATCAGCAGCTCGGCCACGCGCTCGGGCGTGATGACGTCGCGATAGACCTTGCGGTAGACCTCGAAGCCCGAGACGCTGCGCAGGATCGCGCTCCAGTGATAGAAGTCGTACTCCTGGTCCTGCTCGGAGGCGGCGCCGTAGAAGTCGCTCTCGACCGCGTGGAACTTGACGTCGAGCAGCCGCGCCGTGTTGTCGGCGCGCTCGAGGAAGGTGCCCATGCGGTAGAAATAGAAGGCCTCGTCGCGCAGCATGGTGCCGATCGCGACCCCGCGCGACAGGTGCGAGCGGTGCTTGACCCAGTCGAAGAACTGCGCAGGATCGCGCTCGAACTCCTTGGCCTTGAGCTGCTGGTTGAGCTTGAGCCAGGTGTAGTTGATCGTCTCCCAGACCTCGGTCGGCAGCACGCCGCGGACCGCGCGGGCGTTCTCGCGCGCCGCTTTCAGGCAGCAGAAGATGCTCGACGGATTGGAGTCGTCGCGCACCATGAAGTCCAGCACGTCGCGGCTGTTGACCTCGCCATGCAGGAACTCGTAGGCAGGCATCAGCTCGCTGATGCGCAGCAGGCCCTCCCAGCCCAGCTTGGCCACCGCGTCCGACTGCGGCAGCAGCGCGGTCTGGTAGTTGACATCCAGCATGCGGGCAGTGTTTTCGGCGCGCTCGGTGTAGCGCGACATCCAGAACAGGTGGTCTGCGGTTCTCGACAGCATGATCGGCTCTTTCCTTAGTCTTCCAGTACCCAGGTGTCCTTGGTGCCGCCGCCCTGCGACGAGTTCACCACCAGCGAGCCCTCCTTCAGCGCCACGCGCGTGAGGCCGCCCGGAACGATCTGCACGCCCTTCTGGCCCGACAGCACGAAGGGCCGCAGGTCGATGTGGCGCGGCGCGATGCCGCTCTCGACATAGGTCGGGCAGCTGGAGAGGCTCAGCGTCGGCTGCGCGATATAGCCCTCGGGCTTGGCGAGCAAGGCCTGGCGGAAGGCCTCGATCTCGGCCGGCGTCGAGGCCGGTCCGACCAGCATGCCGTAGCCGCCGGCGCCATGCACCTCCTTGACTACCAGGTCCTTGAGGTTGGCCAGGATGTACTTGAGGTCGTCGGGCTTGCGTCCCATCCAGGTCGGCACGTTCTTCAGGATCGGCTGCTCTCCCAGGTAGAACTCGATCATCTGCGGCACATAGGGATAGATGGACTTGTCGTCCGCCACCCCGGTGCCGATCGCGTTGCACAGCGTCACGTTGCCCCGGCGGTAGACGTCGAGCAGGCCGGCGCAGCCCAGCGTCGAGTTGGGCCGGAAGGCGAGCGGATCGAGGAAGTCGTCGTCGACGCGGCGGTAGATCACGTCGACGCGCTTGGGTCCATGCGTGGTGCGCATCCAGACAAAGCCATCCTTGACGAACAGGTCCTGGCCCTCGACCAGCTCGACGCCCATCTGCTGCGCCAGGAAGGCATGCTCGAAGTAGGCACTGTTGTACATGCCGGGCGTCAGCACCACGACGGTCGGATTGACCGTGTGCGAGGGGCAGACCGAGCGCAGCGTCTCGAGCAGCAGGTCGGGATAATGCGCGACCGGAGCGACCCGGTTCTGGCGGAACAGCTCGGGGAACAGCCGCATCATCATCTTGCGGTCCTCGAGCATGTAGCTCACGCCGCTGGGCACGCGCAGGTTGTCCTCGAGCACGTAGTAATCAGCCTCGCCCTGTCCGCCCGGCACCGGCGCTCGCACGATGTCGATCCCCGAGATATGCGAGTAGATGCCGCCGGGCAAGTCGACCCCGACCATCTCGGGGCGGAACTGCGCGTTGCCCTCGATCTGCTCGCGCGGGACGATGCCGGCCTTCAGGATCTCCTGCTCGTGGTAGATGTCGTGCAGGAAGCGGTTCAGCGCGGTGACGCGCTGCTCCAGGCCCTTTTCCATCTGGGTCCACTCCTTCGCCGGGATCACGCGCGGGATCAGGTCGAAGGGGATCAGGCGCTCGGTGCCGGAACCGTCCTCGTCCTTGTCGCCGTAGACCGCGAAAGTGATCCCGACGCGGCGGAAGATCATCTCGGCCTCGTCGCGGCGTGCCCGCATCACGTCATCGGGCTGCTCGGCCAACCAGCGCGCGTACTGCTGATAGTGATCGCGCACCTGGTCCGGTGCGGCGTGCATTTCGTCGAATTGGTGTCGGCTCATGGGAAGCTCGCTTTGTAGGTTGCCAATGCATGTTAGCAACTATCAGGCCAGCCTCGGACAGGACGCCGCGGGATTGTTGATCCGGGTCAAGAGCGGCCGGCTACGGCCTGCGTCTGCCAGTAGTGCCTGTGCCGCTGGCGCCAGCATTCGACATGATCGGGATTGGCGCTCTGCCAGCTGGCTGCGCCGCATTGCGGGCTCGCGTGCCAGCGAATGTCACGCTCGCTCAGGCGCTTCAGCAGCTCGGGCGCCGGATGGCCGAAGCGGTTCAAGTGGCCGGACTGGATCAGCACCCACGAGGGGCGCAGCGCATCGAGCCAGGCGGCCCCGGTCGAGCTGGCGCTGCCGTGGTGCCCGGCGATCAGCAGGTCGGCGCGCAGCTCCGGCTTTTCCTCGAGCAGGCGAGCCTCCTGGTGCAGGCCGATGTCACCCGTCAGCAGAGCGACGCGTCCCTTCGCGCCCTGGACCAGCAGCACGCAGGACAGCTCATTGTCAGACAGTCCGGCGACGGCATCGGCACGCGGGTTCAGCCACTCGAATGCCACCCCGTCCCAGGACCAGCGCTGGCCCGCCGCACAGAATCGGGCCGCCCGGCCTGCGGCACGCCTCGTGTCATAGGAGGCCCAGAGCTCGGCGCGCGGGTGCTGGCGCAGCAGTTCAGACAGGCCGCCGGCATGGTCGAGGTCGTCATGGCTGGCAACCAGCAGATCGAGCCGGTCGCCGCCGACGCGCAGCAGGGGCAGCAGCACGCGCTGCGCGGCGCTCGAAGCACCCTGCCCGGGGCCGGTGTCGTGCACCAGAGTGTGGCGTGCAGTGCGCACCACGATGGCGCCGCCCTGCCCCACATCGGGGGCCAGCAGCTCGAACTCGCCCGGCGCGGGGCGTGCCGGAGCCCAGGCCATGAGCGGCCAGACCAGCAGCAAGCCCCAGCACCGCGTGACCCAGGGTTGCCGCAGCACCAGCAGCACGGCCCCCAGCAATGTCAACAGCGCCAGGCTTGCGGGCAGCTCGGGGCGCTCGATCGCGGCCCAGGACAGCCGAGCCAGCAGCTCGAGTCCGCCCGTCATCAGCTCGACGCACCAGGCTCCCAGCCGCCACAGCGTTGACCAGATGACGCCCAGCATCGCCAGCGGCGTGACGACCACGCTGACCCAGGGCACGGCGAGCAGATTGGCCAGCAGTCCGACGATGGAGAGCTGGCCAAAGCTCAGCAGCGTCAGCGGCGCCAGCGCCACGCTCACGATCAGCTGTGTGCGCAGCAAGCCGAGCCACCAGGCGCGCAGCCCGCTGGCCTCCTCCTGCCCCAGCCAGGACGAGGCCAGCAGCACGCCGACCGCCACGAAGCTGAGCCAGAAGCCTGGCTGCAGCAGCGCCCAGGGATCGAGCAGCAGCACCGCGACCATGGCCGCGAGCAGCAGCACCGGCCAGGGCCAGCGCAGTCCGGCCAGCCGCAGCGTCGTCAGCAGCGCCAGCATCAGCACGGTGCGCTGCGCCGGCACCCCCCAGCCGGCAAACACCGCGTAGGCAAAGGCCAGCAGCACGCCGCCGACTGCCGCCACCGGCTGCGCCGGCCAGCGCAGCAGCAGGCCGGGCCAGGCCCAGGCCAGCAGTCGCCAGCAGCGCGCGAGCAGCGCAGCAGCCAGCCAGGCGAACATCGTCACGTGCAGGCCCGAGATGCTGACCAGGTGCGCGATTCCCGTCAGGCGGAACACCTCCCAGTCGGTGGCGTCGATGGCGGCCTGATCCCCGACGACCAGCGCCGCGAGCACGCCGGCGGCGCGCGGCTGCGCCACCGCCTGCCCGATCGCCGCCCGCACGGCCGCGCGGGCCTGCGCGACCGGCTCGCTGGCCTGGCCGGGCAGCCGCCGGGGCGGCGGCTGCTTCTTGCCGGTGCGCACCGATCCGCTCGCCAGCAGCCCCTGTTCCCAGAACCAGAGCTCGAGATCAAGGCCCTGCGGATTGGCCAGGCCGTACGGACGCTGCAGCCGAGCCAGCAGTTCCCAGCGCTGGCCCGGCAGCAGGTCAGGCGGGTTCAGCACCTGCCCGTCGTCCTCGCTCCGCCACCAGCCGAGCTGTATGCGCCCGGGCGGATCGACCAGCAGCCCGTTCCAGCGTGCCGACTCGACCTCGAACTCGAACTGCACGCCGCGCGCGCCGACGCGGGGCAGTCCGCTGACATACCCCTGCAGCAGCAGCTCCTGGCCTTCAAGCGCTGGCGGCAGCACCAGCCGCAGGCGCTCGTTTGCGCGCAGCCCGGTCACTCCGGCCATCAGCATGGCGGCGGCCAGGGCTGCGAGCCAGCAGCGCCAGGACTGTCCGCTTTCACGGCCCCGCCACCAGGCAAGGAAGCCGCCCACGATGCCGGACAGCAGCAGCGCCTGGTAGGCCAGCGGGCTCCAGAGGGCGGGCTGCTGCAGCTGCAGCGCCACGCCCAGCACCGCTCCGAGCAGCACGGCACTCATCTGCCGGCGAGTCCTTGAGCAGGATCAAGCGTCATGTCACGCCAACTGGCCCGATGCTTGCTAGGATGCCAGCAATATCCGTTCACCGAACTCCTTCATCCCCCCTCCTTCCTGCCCAGAGAAAGTCTCCGATGGCGATCCACGTTGCACTGAACCATGTCACCCGTTACCGCTACGACCGGCTGGTCAAGCTGGGGCCCCAGGTCGTGCGCCTGCGGCCGGCGCCGCACAGCCGCACCCAGGTGCTGTCGTATTCGCAGACGATAGAGCCTGCCGAGCATTTCATCAACTGGCAGCAGGACCCGTTCGCCAACTACCAGGCCCGACTGGTATTCCCGAACCCGATGCGGGAGTTCAAGGTCACGGTCGACCTGGTGGTCGAGATGGCGGTGCACAACCCCTTCGACTTCTTCCTCGAGCCCGGCGCCGAGAACTTCCCGTTCGACTACTCGCCCGAGCTAGCCGCCGAGCTCGCGCCCTACCGGGTCAAGGAGGAGGCCACGCCGCTGCTGTCCGCCTACCTCGCGCAGGTCGATGCCAGCGAGCAGCGCACGATCGACTTCCTGGTCAGGATCAACCAGCAGCTGCAGCAGGACATCGCGTACACGATCCGCCTGGAGCCCGGCGTGCAGAGCCCGGAGCAGACGCTCGAGAAGCGCAGCGGCTCATGCCGCGACAGCGGCTGGCTGCTGGTGCAGCTGCTGCGCCACCTCGGGCTGGCGGCGCGCTTCGTCTCGGGCTACCTGATCCAGCTCGCGCCCGACGTCAAGGCGATCGACGGCCCCAGCGGCACCGAGGTCGACTTCACCGACCTGCACGCCTGGTGCGAGGTCTTCCTGCCGGGCGCAGGCTGGATCGGGCTCGACCCGACCTCGGGCCTGCTGGCTGGCGAAGGCCATATCCCGCTCGCCTGCACGCCGCAGCCGTCCAGCGCAGCGCCGATCGACGGCGCGCTCGACGAGTGCGAGGTCTCGTTCGATCACCAGATGCAGGTCACCCGCATCCATGAATCGCCGCGCGTGACCCGGCCCTACAGCGACGAGCAGTGGCAGGACATCCTGGCGCTGGGCGAGCAGGTCGACCGCGACCTCGAGGCCGGCGACGTGCGCCTGACCATGGGCGGCGAGCCGACCTTCGTCTCCACCCGCGACCGCGATGCGGCCGAATGGAACACCGACGCGCTAGGCCCCACCAAGCGCAACTACGCGACCGAGCTGCTGGCCAGGCTGCGCGAGCAGTACGGCACGGGCGGCTTTGTTCACCTAGGCCAGGGCAAGTGGTATCCGGGCGAGCAGCTGCCGCGCTGGGCGCTGTCGCTCTACTGGCGCGCCGACGGCGAGCCGGTCTGGCACGACCCGGGACTGTTCGCCGACGAGCGCGATCCGGCCCGCTACAGCTCGGACGACGCGCTGCGCTTCACCCAGGCGCTGGCGCGCAAGCTCGGCCTGAAAGCCGACTTCATCACGCCGGGCTACGAGGACACCTGGTACTACCTCTGGCGCGAGCGCAAGCTGCCGGTCAACGTCGACCCCTTCGACTCCAAGCTGGGCGACGAGCTCGAGCGAGTGCGGCTTCGCCGCGTCTTCGGCCAGGGCCTGGAGGCGACGGTCGGCTACGTGCTGCCGATCCAGGCCGGCGAAGGCAGCGGTCCGCGCTGGAACACCGGCCCCTGGTTCTTCCGAGACGAGCGCATGTACCTGATCCCGGGCGATTCGCCGATGGGCTACCGGCTGCCGCTCGATTCGCTGCCCTGGGTAGCGCCCGCCGACTATCCGCTCCACATCGAGCAGGACCCGAGCGTGCCGCGCGACGCACTGCCCGCCGGCGCCACCTACCTGCACCAGTACGCGCCGCACCAGGTCGGCGGCGGCTTCGCCGAGGGCGGCACGGTCTCGATGCAGAACCGCGAATACGGCTGGCATGTCGACGGGATGCCGACCGATGCCGCCACAGCCAGGACGGTCGACCTCCAGGGCGCCTCCGGCCGCCCGGTCGGCGGCACTGCAGGCGACCAGCATGACGGCCAGCGCCAGCCCGCGCGCCAGGAGTCGGCGCACTGGCTGACCCGTACCGCACTGTGCGTCGAGGCGCGCGACCCGCAGCGCGCCAACGGCCCCAAGGCCGAGGCCCGCCACGGCGGCGCCAGCCGCCATCTCTACGTCTTCATGCCGCCGCTGCAGCGGCTCGAGGACTACCTCGACCTGCTGGCCGCGCTCGAAGCGACCGCTGCCGAGCTCGGCGTCAGGATCGTGCTCGAGGGCTACCCGCCGCCGCGCGACCCGCGCCTCAAGCTGCTGCAGGTCACGCCGGATCCGGGCGTGATCGAGGTCAACATCCACCCGGCGGCCAGCTTCGCCGAGCTGGTCGAGCGCACCGAGTTCCTCTACGAGGCCGCGCACCAGACCCACCTCTGCGCCGAGAAGTTCATGACCGACGGCCGCCACACCGGCACCGGCGGCGGCAATCACTTCGTGATGGGCGGGGCGACGCCGGCGGACTCGCCCTTCCTGCGCAAGCCGGAGCTGCTGGCCAGCCTGCTGGCCTACTGGCACAACCACCCCAGCTTGAGCTATCTGTTCAGCGGCCTGTTCATCGGCCCGACCAGCCAGGCGCCGCGCGTCGACGAGGCGCGCAACGACCAGCTCTACGAGCTCGAGATCGCGCTGGAACAGATCGCGCGCAACCGCGAGCTGCACGGCGGGGCCATGCCGCCCTGGCTGGTCGACCGCACGCTGCGCAACATCCTGATCGACGTCACCGGCAACACGCACCGCAGCGAGTTCAGCATCGACAAGCTCTACTCGCCCGACTCCGCCACCGGCCGGCTAGGCCTGCTCGAGCTGCGCGCCTTCGAGATGCCGCCGCACGCGCGCATGAGCATCGCGCAGCAGCTGCTGCTGCGCGCGCTGGTGGCGCGCTTCTGGCAGCGGCCGCAGGTCGGCAAGCTGACGCGCTGGGGCACCGAGCTGCACGACCGCTTCCTGCTGCCGACCTTCGTCAGGATGGACTTCGACGATGTGCTCGACGACCTGGCCGATTCCGGCTACGAGTTCGACAAGGCCTGGTTCGCGCCGCATTTCGAGTTCCGCTTCCCCGCCGTGGGCCAGCTCGCCACGCGCGGCATCGAGCTCACCCTGCGCAACGCGCTCGAGCCCTGGCATGTGATGGGCGAGGAAAGCACTTCGGGCGGCACCGCGCGCTACGTCGACTCGTCGCTCGAGCGCATCGAGGTGCGCGTGAGCGGCTGGAACGACAGCCGATATGTCATCACCGTCAACGGCCGAGCGCTGCCGCTGCACAACACCGGCACCGCGGGCGACTACGTGGCCGGCGTGCGCTTCAAGGCCTGGAACCCGCCGTCGAGCCTGCATCCGACCATAGGCGTGCATGCGCCGCTGGTGTTCGACATCGTCGACAGCTGGATGCAGCGTTCACTGGGCGGCTGCCAGTACCATGTCGCGCACCCGGGCGGGCGCAACTATGCGACATTCCCGGTCAACTCCTACGAGGCCGAGAGCCGAAGGCTGGCGCGCTTCTTCCAGATGGGGCACACGCCGGGCAGGCTGCAGGTGGAACCGGCAGCGCCGAGCCGCGAGTTCCCGTTCACGCTCGACCTGCGGCGCTGATGGCCATGCTGGAAACCGCAACGGGACAGTGCATACTGTAGCGGTTTCCATCATCCTGACCACAAAATTGCCTGCCCCCCTGCTGTCCGCCCTGCAAAGCCATGATGTCTGCTCGCAGGCGCTCGCGCGCTTGCGGCCGGCATCGCCCGGCCACTACGGAGAACTGCTCGGCAAGCCGGCTGGAGAAACCGGGCCTGCTGGGCTGAGACCGCATTGGGACGAGTTCTTACGCCAGCTCGGGACCGAGGGCCTGTCCGACCTCGACCGCCGCGCCCATGACGTGGCCAAGCAGCTGAGCGACAACGGCGTGAGCTACAACGTCTACGCCGACCATGACAGCGTGCAGCGGCCCTGGTCGCTCGACCTGTTCCCGCTCATCATCAGCAGCAGCGAGTGGGCCGAGCTCGAATCGGGCGTGCTGCAACGCGCCCGGCTGCTCAACGAGATCCTGCGCGACCTCTACGGCCCGCAGCAACTGCTTGCCCAGGGACTGCTGCCGCCGGCGCTGGTGCAGGGACACCCGGGCTATCTGCGCTCCATGCATGGCGTGCGGCCGCCGGCCGACACCTGGCTGCACCTGGTCGCGGTCGACCTCGCGCGCGGCCCGGACGGGCGCTGGTGGGTGGTGTCACATCGGACCCAGTCGCCTTCGGGACTGGGCTATCTGCTCGAGAACCGCGTCACCATCGGACGCCAGTTCTCGGGCGCTTTCAAGGCGCTCAAGATCCAGCGCCTCGCGACCAGCTACCAGGCGCTGATGCAGGGGCTGCGCGCCTTGAGCCCGCGCGGCGCCGAGGCCCGCATCGCGCTGCTCACGCCCGGCCCGTACAACGAGACCTATTTCGAGCATGCCTACCTGGCGCGCTATCTCGGCCTGCCGCTGGTCGAGGGCAGCGACCTGACGGTGCGCGACCAGCGCGTCTACCTCAAGACGCTGAACGGACTCGAGCCGGTCGACGTGCTGATCAAGCGCCTGGGAGACGAATGGCTGGACCCGCTCGAGCTGCGGCCGGACTCGGCGCTCGGCGTGCCCGGCCTGATGCAGGCAGTGCGCTCCGGCCATGTGCTGCTGGCCAACGCGCCCGGCTCGGCTCCGATCGAGTCGACCGCCATGCTCGGCTTCCTGCCTGCCATCTGCCGCCAGCTGCTCGGCGAGGAGCTCAGCCTGCCCTCGCTGGCGACCTGGTGGTGCGGCGAGGCCGCCAGCCTGGCCGACGGCCTGGAGCGGCTCTCGCGCAGCGTGATCAAGCGCACCTACCCCAGGGCCAGCAACGAGGCCGAGTTCGGCCCACTGCTCGACGCGCAAGCGCTCGATCGGCTGCGCGAGCGCATCCTGCTGCAGCCCGACCAGTACACGCTGCAGTCCTACCTGCCGCTGTCGCAGCAGCCGACCTGGCAGCAAGGGAGCATCCAGCCGCGCGCGGCCATGCTGCGCCTCTACGCGATCTGCGACGGGCCAGGCTCCTGGCGCGTGCTGCCTGGCGGCCTGGTGCGGCTGGCTCCGCCCGGCCAGGCGATCGCCTCGATGCAGGGCGGAGGCAGCAGCGCAGACTGCTGGGTGCAGACCGAAGGCGAGGTCGACCAGGCCAGCCTGCTGACCGACACGCACAATGCGCGGGCTCACGCGCAGCAGAAGCGCATCGTCTCCAGCCGCTCGGCCGAGAACCTGTTCTGGCTCGGACGCTACACCGAACGCGCCGACAACAGCCTGCGGCTGGCTCGCCTAACGCTGCGCCTGCTGGGGAGCGAGCAGCTCAACAGTCCGCCACTGCAAGACTGGCTGGCCCAGGTCGGTCGTCGCCACGGCCTGCTGCCCTACGAAGCGACTGCCCGCCTGTGCGAGCAGTCGCTGATCTCCAGGCTGGGGGCTGATTCCGGATCCACCAGCGTGGGCTACAACCTGCGCGCGTTGCGCCAGTCCGCCGGCCAGGTGCGCGAGCGCCTCTCGCGCGAGTTGCGCGCCCTGATCGAGCAGGTCGACGAACAGTTCACCTCCCGCTCGGACAAGTTGGGCGCCGATACCGATCACGCAGAAGCGCTCGAAATCCTCAACGACGCCAGCAGGCTGCTGACCGCGATCACCGGCGAGCAGACCGACCGCATGGTGCGCGACGACGGCTGGCGCATGCTGAGCATCGGCCGCCAGATCGAGCGCCTGCACACGCTGGCCGGCGCTCTCGCCATGGCGATGGAGTGCGGCTGCCTGCGCCAGGACGACGGCTTCGAGGCCGTGCTGGCCTTGTTCGACAGCACCATCACCTTCCATTACCAGTACCAGCAGCGGCGCGACCGAACCGCCCTGCTCGACGTGCTGATCGTCAACCGTGACAACCCGCGCTCGCTGGGCTGGGTGCTGTCTACGCTGCGCTCCCGCCTGGCCAAGCTGGCACGCGCCAGCGAAGGCGGTATCGAGCTCTCCAGCCTGCTGCCCGACCCCGACGACTGGACGCTCGACAGCCTGATGGATCCCCCGCTGCTACCGCTGATGCGCCAGCTCGAGTCCGCCATGCCGGCGCTGTCCGACCAGCTCGCGCAGCGCTACTTCAGCCATGCCGACCGAGTCAACACCCGCTTGATAGCCTGAGCATGCTGCTGCGCATCGTCCACCACACCCGCTACCTCTACCAGTCCCCGGTGCTGCTGGCCCAGCACCTGGCGCACCTGCGCCCGATCGAAGCGCCGGGCCAGCAACTGATCGGGCACAGCCTGACGATCAGCCCCGAGCCTTCCCAGCTCGAGCAGAGCCTGGATGTTTTCGGCAACTGGCGCAGCTTCTTCGCGCTGCAAAGCGCGCACGACCAGCTCGACGTCCGCGCGGACAGCCTGGTGAGCACGAGCGCTGCGGCGCCGCTGCCAGGCTCGCCGGCCTGGGAGCTGGTGCGCGAAGGCTTCCGCTACCAGGCCGGTTCCCGCTACGAACCAGCGACCGAGTTCAGCTTCGCATCGCCCTATGTACCGGTCGACGCAGCCTTCGCCGCCTTCGCGCGCCCGGTCTTCCCCGCCGGGCGCCCGCTGCTGGAGGCCTGCGCCGCGCTGTGCCGCAAGATCCATCAGGAGCTTCGCTACGAGACCGCCAGCACCGAAGTCAGCACCCCGGCCTTGCAGGCGCTGACCCAGGGCAAGGGCGTCTGCCAGGACTTCGCCCACATCATGATCGGCTGCCTGCGCAGCCTGGGGCTGGCGGCACGCTACGTCAGCGGCTACCTGCTGACCCAGCCGCCTCCAGGCCAGCCACGCCTGATCGGTGCCGATGCCTCGCATGCCTGGGTCTCGGTCTGGAGCGACGGTAGCTGGCACGACTTCGACCCCACCAACGACCGCAGCGGCAGCCCCAGCCCGGGCGAGGACTATGTGACGCTCTCGCTCGGCCGCGACTTCGGCGACGTCTCGCCGCTGCGCGGCGTGATCCAAGGCGGCGGCGCGCACAGCCTGCTGGTCGAGGTCACCGTCGCGCCGCCCGACGAATACGCCCGCCTGACCGGCGCCTGACTAGAATCAGCCTTAGGCATCCCTCTTTCACTGAACCACGACACGGAACCCCCATGAGCGTCTACGACAAACTCAAAGCCCTCGACATCACCCTGCCGCCGGTCGCCGTGCCGGCCGCCGCCTACCTGCCCTATGTGCAGAGCGGCAAGCAGGTCTTCCTGAGCGGCCATATCGCCAAGCAGGATGGCAAGGTCTGGGTCGGCCAGCTCGGCCTGACGATGGCGACCGATGAAGGCCGCGCTGCGGCGCGCGCCGTCGCCATCGACCTGATGGGCACGCTCGAGCACGCCTGCCGCGCTGCCGGCACCGACCTCGACGGCGTCAAGCGCATCGTCAAGGTCATGAGCCTGGTCAACTCGACCTCGACCTTCACCGAGCAGCACCTGGTCACGAACGGCTGCTCCGAGCTGATCGGCGAGGTCTTCGGCGACGCCGGCAAGCATGCCCGCAGCGCCTTCGGCGTGGCGCAGATCCCGCTGGGCGCCTGCGTCGAGATCGAGCTGATCGCCGAGCTGGCCTGATCGCCAGCCCGCTGGCCTGCACCAGCCTGAGACTCCGGCATGACCCACCATGCCAGCGTGGTGCAAGAACCAGGCATTTTCCGCTTGACTGGCATGCTTCCTGCTTGATATTGGTGCATGGAACGGGATAAGCTGTTCCAGCCATCAACCCTCTTCGTTTTTCACCAAAATCAAGCATGGACGCACTAAAACAGGGCACCGATGCCCTTTTCATTTTGCTCGGCGGCATCATGGTGCTGGCCATGCACGCCGGCTTCGCCTTCCTCGAGCTCGGCACGGTCCGCGGCAAGAACCAGGTCAACGCGCTGGTCAAGATCCTGATCGACTTCTCGGTCTCGACCGTGGTCTACTTCCTGGTCGGCTATGGCGTGGCCTACGGCACCCATTTCCTGGTCGGCGCCGAGGAACTGGCGCAGCTGAACGGCTATCAGCTGGTCAAGTTCTTCTTCCTGCTGACCTTCGCCGCCGCGATTCCCGCCATTATCTCGGGCGGCATCGCCGAGCGCGCCAAGTTCTGGCCGCAGCTGCTGGCCACCGCCATCATCGTCGGCTTCGTCTATCCCTTCTTCGAAGGCATCGTCTGGAACCAGCATTTCGGCGTCCAGGCCTGGATCAAGTCGATTGCCGGCGAGGAGTTCCATGACTTCGCCGGCTCGGTGGTGGTGCATGCCGTCGGCGGCTGGATTGCGCTGGGCGCCGTGCTGCTGCTGGGTGCTCGCGCCAACCGCTACCGCAAGGACGGCGCGATGAGCGCCCACCCGCCGTCGAACATCCCCTTCCTGGCGCTGGGCTCCTGGATCCTGATCGTGGGCTGGTTCGGCTTCAACGTCATGAGCGCTCAGACGGTCGACAAGATCTCCGGCCTGGTGGCGGTCAACTCGCTGATGGCCATGGTCGGCGGCACGCTGGTGGCGCTGGTCGCCGGCAGG
>JBDLTM010000017.1:0-17943 GCA_039805805.1 Pseudomonadota bacterium
GAGCGGCTTGCCGGCATCATCGAGCGCCACGGGCCCGACGCGGTCGGCTTCTACCTGTCGGGCCAACTGCTGACAGAGGATTACCATGTCTTCAACAAGCTCGCGCGCGGCCTGGTCGGCACCAACCAGATCGACAGCAACTCGCGCCTGTGCATGAGCAGCGCGGTGGTGGGCTACAAGCGCACGCTGGGTTCGGACGCGCCGCCGGCCTGCTACGACGACCTGGGGCAGACCGACTGCCTGTTCATCAGCGGCAGCAACACGGCCTGGGCCCATCCCATCCTGTTCCGCCGCATCGAGGAAGCACGCGCGGGCATGAGGATCATCGTGGTCGACCCGCGCCGCACCGAGACCGCCGCCATGGCCGACCTGCACCTGCAGATCGAGCCCGGCACCGACGTGCTGCTCTGCCACGGTCTGCTGCACATCATGCTGTGGGAAGGCTGGACCCGGCCCGACTTCATCGCGCGCCACACCAGCGGCTTCGAGGCGTTGAAGGATCTGGTACGCCAGGCCACGCCCGAGCACGTCGCACGCGGCTGCGGCGTGAGCGTGACGGACCTGCACACCGCTGCGCGCTGGTTCGCGCAGTCGGCCGCCACGCTCAGCCTCTACTGCATGGGTCTGAACCAGAGCAGCAGCGGCAGCGCCAAGAATGCCGCATTGATCAACCTGCACCTGGCGACGGGACAGATCGGAAAGCCCGGCGCCGGCCCTTTCTCGCTGACCGGCCAGCCCAACGCCATGGGCGGGCGCGAGGTCGGCGCGATGGCCACGCTGCTGCCGGGACACCGCGATCCGGCCAACGCGCAGCACCGGGCCGAGATCGCGCGCCTGTGGGGGCTAGAAGAGCTTCCGGCAAGCCCAGGGCTGACCGCAACCGAGATGTTCGAGGCGGCAGCAGAAGGCCAGATCAAGGCGCTCTGGATCGCCTGCACCAACCCGGCGCAGTCCATGCCCGACCAGGCGCTAGTGCGCCGCGCGCTGGAGCGGGCCGAATTCGTGATCGTGCAGGAGGCATTCGCCACCGCCGCCAGCTGCGACTATGCCGACCTGCTGCTGCCAGCCGCGAGCTGGGGCGAGAAGGAAGGCAGCGTCACCAACAGCGAGCGCCGCATCTCGCGCGTGCGCGCGGCCATCGTCCCGCCCGGCCAGGCCAGGCCGGACTGGCTGATCGCGCGCGACATCGGGCGCCGGCTCGAGGCCAGGCTGCGTCGCGGTCAGCCCAGCCTGTTCGGCTTCGAGACGCCCGAGCAGGCCTGGCTCGAGCACCGCGCGAGCACGCGCGGGCGCGACCTCGACATCACGGGCCTGAGCTACGCGCTGCTCGACCAGATCGGGCCGCAGCAGTGGCCGATGCCCGAGGGCGCGAGCCAAGGCCAGGCCAGGCTGTATTCCTACGGCATGTTCGCCACGCCCGACGGCCGCGCGCGCTTCGCGGCCGATGCCTGGCGCCCAGTGGCCGAGCCGCGCTCGCCACGCTACCCGTTCTCGCTCTCGACCGGGCGGTTGCGCGACCAGTGGCACGGCATGACGCGGACCGGCACGCTCGGGCGCTTGTTCGGCCATGCGCCCGAACCCGCGGTCGACCTGCACCCCGACGACCTGGCCGCGCTGGGCCTGCAGGCAGGCGAACTGGTGCGCGTGAGCAACGCGCGCGGAGCTATCGTGCTGCCGGTGCAAGCCTGTGCCGAACTGGGCCGCCAGCAGGCCTTCATCCCCATGCACTGGGGCTCGGAGGCGCTCAGCGGACAAGACGCCGCCGGCCAGGCGCTGGCAGGAGTCAACGCGCTGACCACCTCGGCCAGTTGCCCGCTTTCGAAGCAGCCCGAGCTCAAGCATTGCGCGGTCCGGATCGACAGGGCTGATCTGCCCTGGACCCTGTTCGGCATGGCCTGGCTGCCAGAACCGGTAGCGATCGCGGTGCAACGCGAGTTGCGCCAGCTGATGACCGGGTTCGACTTCGCCAGCTGCGTGCCGTTCGGGCGCGAGCGCTGCGGCGTGCTGCTGCGCGCGGCCTGCGCCGAGGCGCCGCCGGTCGAGCTGGTCCGACGGGTCGAGGCCCTGCTCGGCCTGACTGACATCGAGGTGCTGCGCTACGAGGATCGCAGTCGCGGTCATAGCCGGTCGATACGGCAGCGCCGCTGCGGCGACGAAACCCTGCTCGAGGCGCTGCTGCTGGCTGGCGACAGCCGTGCCGAGACCTGGCTCAGGACCCTGTTGCAGGATGAACTGCCGACGCAGGCCTTTGGCAGCCTGCTGCTCAAGCCCGGGGCGCAAGCGCCGGTCGCGCTGGCCGCGCGCAGCCCCCAGGTCTGCACCTGCCTCGACGTCAGAGAGGACGCCATCCGCCAGGCCTTGCCGGATTGCGCCGGCAGCGACCCGCAGCGGCTCGAACAGCTGCAGGGTCGCCTGGGCTGCGGCACCCGCTGCGGCTCCTGCGTGCCGGCGCTCAAGCGCCTGATCGCCTTCGTGCCGGCGCGCGCGGCGCTGTCTGCCGAGCGATGATGACCCGCCCCGGCATTGACCAGTCGGTGGCGGGATTTTTCGCTTCATAACCCGAAGTCATCAAGCATCGCGGAAAATCGCCTCATGGCAATCAGTCACTACCTCAAGGAAATCGGACGCGGCAAGGACGGCGCCCGCTCGCTAGACCGCGCCCAGGCCGCCGACCTGTTCGGCCAGCTGCTCGACGGCAGCGTCAGCGACCTCGAGCTCGGTGCCTTCTGCATCGCGATGCGCGTCAAGGGCGAGACGCAGGAAGAAATGGCCGGCTTCCTAGACGCCATCGCAGAGCGTACCGCCAGGGTGCCGACCGGCGGTCACGTTGCCGTGGTGCTGCCGAGCTACAACGGCGCGCGCAAGCTGCCGGTGCTCACCCCGCTGCTGGCGCTGCTGCTGGCGCGCGAAGGGCTGCCGGTGCTGGTGCACGGCACGGCGACCGAAGCCCGGCGGGTCAGCTCGGAGCAGGTCATGCGCGCGCATGGCATCCAGATCGACACCTCGATCGAGCCGCTGCAGCCCGGCCGGGTGCGCTTTTTCCCGACCGGCCTGCTCTGCCCCGGACTGCAGCGCCTGCTCGAGGTGCGCCAGGTCATCGGCCTGCGCAACTCGGCGCACAGCCTGGTCAAGCTGATGAACCCCTGCGAAGGCGACGCGCTGGTGGTCGGCAGCTACACGCATCCCGAATACCTGGGCTCGATGGCTGCGACCTTCGAGCTCACCGGCCAGCGCGCCCTGCTGCTGCGCGGCACCGAGGGCGAGCCGGTGGCCGATCCGCGCCGGCTGCCGCAGATGGATGTCTTCCGGAACGGCCAGCGCTGCTGCGTACAGGAAGCCCAGGCGGGCTCGCTGGCCAACCTGCCCGACCTGCCCGCGATCGACGCGGCCAGCACGGCGAACTGGATCAGCGAAGTCATCGCCGGCCGCCGCCCCGTGCCGGAACCGATCGCGCGCCAGGTCGACCATATCCTTCAAGCTGTTTCTGCATCATGAACCCGAACGCCCTGCTCCCCAGCCATGCCCTGCCCCTCGCGGCACCAGGCCAGGTGACCCTGGTCGGCGCCGGCCCGGGCGACCCCGACCTGCTCACGCTCAAGGCGGCCAAGGCGATCGCGGCCGCCACCGTGCTGCTGGTCGACGACCTGGTCAACGACGCGGTGCTGGCGCATGCCGCGCCGGGCGCGCGCATCGTCCATGTCGGCAAGCGCGGCGGCTGCAGGAGCACGCCGCAAGCCTTCATCGAGAAGCTGATGATCCAGGCCGCCCAGGAGGGCGAGACCGTGGTGCGGCTCAAGGGCGGCGACCCCTTCATCTTCGGCCGCGGCGGCGAGGAGGTCGAGCACCTGCAGGCCGCAGGCGTGCCGGTCTCCGTCGTCAACGGCATCACCTCGGGGCTGGCGGCGCTGAGTTCGCTGAGCGTGCCGCTGACCCACCGCGAGCACGCACACGGGGTCGTGTTCGTGACCGGCCACGCCAAGCCCGGCAGCGCCGGCCCGGACTGGGCCGCGCTGGCGGCCTGCGCGCGCGACGCCAGGCTCACGCTGCTGATCTACATGGGCGTCTCCAGCGCCGAGGCGATCCAGGCGGGCCTGCTCAAGGCGCTGCCTCCCGCCACCCCGGTCGCGATCGTGCAGCACGCCAGCCTGCCCGAGCAGCGCCATGCCAGCGGCACGCTGGCCGGCCTGGTCGAGACGCTGCAGGCCGAGCGGCTCGGCAGCCCCTCGATCCTGGTCGTGGGCGACGTGCTGGCCGGGCTGCGCCAGTTGGCAGCCCAGCCGCCAGCCAGGCTGCAGGCGGCCTGAGTCCGGCATCCCGGGCGCTGCGGGCTGAGCCGCGGGCCCCGCTGCACTGGATCGGACTCAGGCCTGCGGCGCGTTGAGCCAGCTCGGCCAGGGCCAGTCGAGCAGCTCGGCCATGCGCTTGATGATCCAGGCCGCCTCGGCCGCGCTGACGCCGGTCTCGCCGCCCGCGATGCCGGCATGGATGCGGGCCAGGATGTCGGACTCGTGCAGGCCCAGCTGCCACTGCAGCTGGCCGGCCTGCTCGGTCAGCAGTTGCGCCATGTCCTCGCACAGCTCGTGGCGCTGCGCGATCACCTCGTAGGGCTCGACGGGCTTGAGCTTGCCCGGCGGCACGAACAGCGCGACGAAGGACTCGGGCAGGACAATCTGGCTTTCGCCAAGGGCACGGGTTTTCTGCATCACGCGATCATGCCCGAACCGCGGGCAGAAGCCGCCTACACTCCCGCCATGCAAAAGTTTGATGTCGTCATCGTCGGCGCGGGTGCCGCCGGACTGTTCTGCGCCGGCGTCGCCGGCCAGCTGGGCCTGCGAGTGCTGCTGCTCGACCACTCGCCCAAGGTCGCCGAGAAGATCCGCATCTCGGGCGGCGGGCGCTGCAACTTCACCAACCGCGACCTCAACCCGCGCCAGCCGCAGCAGCATTTCGTCGGCGCCAACCCGCAGTTCTGCCGCTCGGCGCTGTCGCGCTACCAGCCGGCCGACTTCATCGAGCTGCTGCAGCGCCATGGCGTGCCCTTCGAGGAAAAGCACAAGGGCCAGCTGTTCTGCAGCCGCTCGGCCGAGGACGTGATCGAGGTGCTGCTGGCCGAGTGCGAAGCCGGCGGCGTGCAGCGCTGGCAGCCTTGCGGCGTGCGCGAGATCGCCTACTCCGACGCCGACCCCACCGCGCGCTACCAGCTCGCGACCGACCGCGGCGCGGTCGCCTGCCGCTCGCTCGTGATCGCGACCGGAGGCCTGTCCATCCCCAAGATCGGTGCCAGCGACTTCGGCTACCGGGTGGCGCAGCAGTTCGGCCTGCGCCTGGTCGAGCGCCTGCCCGGCCTGGTGCCGCTGACCTTCGACGGCGCGGCCTGGGCGCCCTACGCCGAGCTCGCCGGGCTGGCACTGCCGGTCGAGATCGAGGCCGGCGCCAGGAAGACCCGCATGAGCTTTAACGAGGATCTGCTGTTCACGCACCGGGGCCTGAGCGGTCCGGCCGTGCTGCAGATCTCGAGCTACTGGCGCGAGGGCCAGCCGATACGCATCAACCTGGCGCCCGAGCTCGAGCTCGAGCAGCGCCTGCTCGAGGCCAAGGGCCGGTCTCGCAAGCTGATCGCCAACGAGCTCGCCACCCTGCTGCCGTCCCGCCTGGCCGATGCCTGGACCCGTCGCAGTCCCGACTGGCAGCGCCCGATCGCCGAGGCCTCCGACAAGGCACTGCGCCAGCTGGCCGAGCAGCTCTCGCGCTGGGAGCTGACGCCGACCGGCAGCGAGGGCTACCGCAAGGCCGAGGTCACGCTCGGCGGCGTCGACACGCGCGAGCTGTCGTCGCAGACCATGGAATCGAAGCAGCCCGGCCTCCATTTCATTGGCGAGGTGGCCGACATCACCGGCTGGCTGGGCGGCTACAACTTCCAGTGGGCCTGGGCCAGCGGCCACGCCTGCGCGCAGGCGCTGGCGGCGGCGCAGGCAGCCTGACGGCTGGGGACTCCGCCATCAGCCCCCGCGCTGGTGCAGCGCCTGCTCCAGGCGCTCGCACAGCAGCTCGAGCACCTGCAGCCGCGACCAGAGCTTGTCGTCCGACGCGATCACATGCCAGGGCGAAACCTGGGTCGAGGTGCGGTCTATCATGTCGCCGATCGCCTGCTCGTACTGCGGCCATTTCTCGCGGTTGCGCCAGTCCTCCTGAGTGATCTTGTAGTGCTTGTGCAGCGTCTCGCTGCGCTGCTGGAAGCGGCGCAGTTGCTCGTCGGGCGTGATCGCGAGCCAGAACTTGACGATCACCACTCCGGCCTCGCTGATCTCCTCCTCGAACTCGTTGATCTCGCCGTAGGCGCGCATCCAGTCGGACTCGGAGCAGTAGTTCTCGACCCGCTCGACCAGCACCCGACCGTACCAGCTGCGGTCGAACAGGGTCGCATGGCCGCGGCGCGGGATGTAGCGCCAGAAGCGCCACAGATAGGGCTGGGCGCGCTCGTTCTCGTTCGGCGCCGCCACCGGGATCACGCGGTAGAAGCGCGCATCGAGCGCCTGCGTGATGCGCCGGATCGTGCTGCCCTTGCCCGCAGCGTCCATGCCCTCGAACACCACCACCAGCGACCTGCGCTGCAGGCGCGGATCGCGACTCAGGCCGTTGAGGCGGCCCTGCAGCGTCTCGAGCCTTTCCTCGTAGTGCTTGCGCTCGACGCTGCGCTTGTAGTCCTGCGCCGCCAGCAGGCTGAGCCGGTCCAGCGGCTGGCACTGAGGCACCAGCGCCGGGGGCCTGCGGCGCTCGGCGGGCTGGTCGAGTCGCCTCTTGACGGCATCGTGCAGCAGCTGGCCCGCCGTCAGGTAGCGGTACCAGGGGTCGCAGCCCTCGATCACATGCCAGGGCGCCTCGCCCAGGCTGGTCTTGCGCAGCGCCTCGTCGGCGACGAGCACGAAGTCGTCGTAGGACCGGAGGTTGCGTTCCTCCTGCGGCGTGACGCGCCAGGCCGTCTTCGGGCTGGACTGGAGCTCCCTCAACCTGGCCTTGGCCGCCTTCTTGGACAGATGGAACCAGAACTTGAGCAGCAGCACGCCCTCGGCCACCAGCATGCGCTCGAACTGCCTGATGCGCTCGAGGCGGCGCACGAAATGGTCGTGCTTCTCGCCCCCCATCGCATGGGCCTGGACCGGGTCGGTGTACCAGTTGCCGAACAGGATGCCGATATGGCCCTTGGGTGGCAGCACCTGCCAGAAGCGGAACATCTCGGGATGCTGGCGCTCGCCCTCGCCCATCGGGCCAAAGGCCTCGGTGCGGATATGGCGCGGGTCCATCCACTCGTTGAGCACGTTGACTGTCTCGCCGCGCCCCGCCAGGTCGACGCCGTTGACCAGGATCACGACCGCGAAGCGCGCCTCGCGCAGCAGCCTGAACTGCATGTCGAGCAGGGCCGCGCGCAGCTCGGGCTCGCGCGTCTTCCAGGTCTTCTTGTCCAGGCCGTGGCCGATTTCTGCCGACTCGAACATCTCACCTCCCGATTTCTTGTCCCAGCACTTTAACCCCTGGCAACGCCTTTCGGGTACGCTATAATGCCGTTTTTGCCGGCAAACCCCGTCGGCCACAGATCATGATAGACGGGGACAACATGCCGCTGCACGGATCCTGGGCCCGATCTTCCCCTGACACCGGCGCGGCGAAAAAATCTTTCATTAGCTAATGACCACCATCCGCGTCAAAGACAACGAACCGTACGAAATCGCCCTGCGCCGCTTCAAGCGCACCATCGAGAAGCTGGGCCTGCTGACCGACCTGCGCGCCCGCGAGTTCTACGAGAAGCCCACCGCAGAGCGCAAGCGCAAGAAGGCTGCCGCCGTCAAGCGCCACTACAAGCGCGTGCGCTCGATGCAGCTGCCCAAGCGCCTGTACTGATCGCAAGCGATCGCTGCATAGCGCTGCGGTTCTAGACACCGCACCAAGCCCGCTGGAGGACGCTCGAGCGGGCTTTGTCTTTTCCGGGCCGGTCATCACCGCGGGACGGCGCTAAGATGAATCCTTTGACCAGAGACAAGACCATGGCACTCAAGGAACAGATCACCGAAGACATGAAGAGCGCGATGCGCGCCAAGGAGACCGAGCGCCTCGCGACCATCCGCCTGCTGCTGGCAGCGATCAAGCAGAAGGAAGTCGACGAGCAGGTCCAGCTCGACGACGCGGGCGTGATCGCCGTGGTCGACAAGATGCTCAAGCAGCGCAAGGACTCGATCACCGCCTTCGAGCAGGCCAAGCGCTCCGACCTGGCCGACAAGGAAAAGGCCGAAGCCGCCGTGCTGCAGGCCTACCTGCCCGCGCGCCTGAGCGCCGAGGAAGTCCAGGCCGCCGTGCTGACCCTGGTCGCCGAGGTCGCGCAGGAACTCGGCCGCGCGCCGGTGGCCGCCGACATGGGCAAGCTGATGGCCGCGGCTAAGGCGGCGCTGGCCGGCAAGGCCGAGATGGCCCAGGTCTCCGCCGCCGTCAAGGCCGCGCTGGCAGTCTGATCCCCCACGGCCTGACCTCGACTGACTGGCAGCTGCCCCATGCCGACCGAGCCTTCGCGTGCAGCAGACCGACCGATCGGCGTGTTCGACTCCGGCGTCGGCGGCCTGTCGGTGCTGCGCGAGATCCAGCAGGCCCTGCCAGCCGAGACGCTCTGCTACGTGGCGGATTCAGGCCATGCGCCCTACGGCGACAAGAGCGCCGCCTACATCGAGGCCAGGGCCTGCCACCTCATCCGCTTCCTGCAGCAGCAGGGCGTCAAGGCGGTCGTGGTCGCCTGCAACACCGTCACCGGGCTGGCAATCGAGCGCCTGCGCGCGACCTTCCCCGACCTGCCCATCGTCGCGATCGAGCCGGCGGTCAAGCCAGCGGCGCAAGGCACTCGCAGCGGCGTGGTGGGGGTGCTGGCGACACGCCAGACGGTCGCGAGCCCAGGGCTGGCCAGGCTGGTCGACCAGCATGCCAACGGCCGCGAGGTCCTGCTGCAGGCCTGCCCGGGCTGGGTCGAGCGCGTCGAGCGCGGCGAGCTCGACAGCCCCGGCACCCTGGAGGCGGTCGCTCAGTATGTCCAGCCCCTGCTAGACCGGGGCGCCGACATGCTGGTGCTGGGCTGCACCCACTACCCCTTCCTGGCAGCGGCAATCCGGTCGCTGGCCGGCGGCAGGGCGCAGGTGCTGGACCCCTCGCCGGCCGTCGCGCGCGAGCTGGCGCGCCGGCTGGAACAGCTCGGGCTGCTGCGCCAGGCCACGGCACCCGGCCAGGCTCGATTCTGGACCAGCGCCGACCCGCAACGCATCGGGCCGGTGATCGGCACGCTCTGGCAGCAAGCGGTCGAGGTCAAGCCCCTGCCCGATCAATTTGCCTGAGCCTGGACCGTCCCACGCGACCGCGGCCCCAGTCCAGCCTGACATAGCGGCGAGCCTGGATTCGGCCGGGAAAGAGACCCCAGCGTTGCGCATCCCTATCGGGGAGCGCTAACGCCTGCTGCCGTACGACCCAGAGCTCAGCTGCCCGCCAGCTTCATGCGGCCGACCAGCACCGAGCCGATGTTCTTGCCGCCGTAGCCGTAGACATCGGCGCCGACCGCAATGATGTCCCGCAGCATGTCCTTGAGATTGCCCGCGATCGTGATCTCCTCGACCGGAAACGCGATGCGGCCGTCCTCGACCCAGAAGCCCGCGGCGCCGCGCGAATAGTCGCCGGTCACGTAGTTAACGCCCTGCCCCATCAGCTCGGTCACGAACAGGCCGGTGCCGAGCTTGCGCAGCATCGCGTCGAGGTCGTCGCCCGGCTGCGTGAGCCGGCTGCTCAGGTACAGATTGTGCGAGCCGCCCGCGTTGCCGGTCGTGCGCATGCCGAGCTTGCGTGCCGAGTAGGTGGACAGGAAATAGCCCTGCACCACGCCGGCCTCGACCACCGACCGACGCGCGGTGCGCACGCCCTCGTCGTCGAAGGGTGCGCTACCCTTGCCGCCGCGGACATGAGGGTCCTCCAGGATGTCGACATGCTCGGGAAACACCTGGGTTCCCAGGCTGTCGAGCAGGAAGCTGGTCTTGCGGTACAGCGAGCCGCCGCTGACCGCCTGCACGAAGCCGCCGAGCAGGCCGGCGGCCAGCGGCGCCTCGAACAGCACCGGGCATTCGGTGGTCGCGACCTGGCGAGGCTTCAGTCGCGCCAGCGCTCGCTCGGCCGCGTAGCGCCCGACCGCCTCGGGACTGGCGAGATCGGCCGGCGAGCGCATCGAGCTGAACCAGTAGTCGCGCTGCATGTTCGAGCCGCGGCCCGCGATCGGCGAGACCGAGAAGCTGTGGCGCGAGCTGGCGTAGCCGCCGCGGAAGATGCCGGGCCGAGCACGCTCGCCGCCGCGCATGTGCTCGGTGAAGAAATGCGACTGCTGCGCCGACACGCCCGCGCCCTCGCTGTTGGTGATCTTCTTGCTGGCGGCGAAGGCGGCGGCCTCGCAGCGCAGCGCGACCTGCAGCGCCTCCTCGGCGCTGATCGCCCAGGGATGGAACAGGTCGAGGTCGGGGTAGTCGTTGGCGATGTCCTGTTCGTCGGGCAGGCCGGCGACCGGATCCTCGGCGGTGAAGCGCGCGATGTCGTAGGCCGCCTGCACCGTGCGGCGGATCGCCGCCGGGCTGAAGTCCGAGGTCGAGGCGTTGCCGCGCCGCTGCCCGAGGTAGAGCGTCACGCCGAGCGACTTGTCGCGGTTGCGCTCGACGTTCTCGAGCTCGCCCTTGCGCACCGAGACGCTCAGGCCAGCCCCTTCCGAGACCTCGATTCCGCCGTCGAGCGCGCCGAGCGAGCGGGCATGCGAGAGCGCGAGGTCGGACAGTTCCTCGAACTGGGCACGGCTGAACTGGAAGCCGGCTTCGGGACGCTCATGGTGAGCGATGGCGGAGGTGGAGGCGGCGCTGGTCTTCTTCATGTCGGCGGCTATGATACTTGGCATGTCACGCAAACCCACCAAAGGCTATTACGTCAAAGGCCATTTCGTCGCCGAAGGCAGCGAGCTCGACCTCGAACTCAAGCGCGAACTGCGCGGCGACGTCGACCAGAGCCGGACCGATCTCAAGAAACACAGCGAGCACCTGCAGTCGCTTGGCGAGCAGCTGCTCACATTGCGCAAGGGCCTGATGGACAAGCTCGGCCTGCCCGACCGCCTGCTCGAAGCCATCGCGGAAGCCAAGCGCATCACCAACTTCGAGGGCAAGCGGCGCCAGATGCAGTTCATCGGCAAGCTGATGCGCAAGCTCGACGAGGCGACCGTGCAGGCAATCGAGGAAGCGCTCGAGGTCCAGCACCAGGGCAGCGCCAAGGACACGCTGCGCCTGCACCTGGCCGAGCAGTGGCGCGACCGCCTGATCGCCGACGACGCGGCGCTGCAGGAATGGCTCGCGCTCGACGCCGACGCCGAGCTGCAGCGCCTGCGCACCCTGATCCGCCAGGCGCGCAAGGACGCAGTGCCCGCGCAACCGGGCGAGGCGCCGCGCCATGGCAAGTCCTACCGCGAGATCTTCCAGCTGGTGCGCGCCCGGCTCGATGCCGATGCGCAGGCGGAACAGGAAGCCGAAGACGCGGCTGGCGACGACAGCTGAGACAGGCCCGAACATGTGCGACATCCACGACCCCGTCAAGATCGGCATCGTCTCGATCAGCGACCGCGCCTCCAGCGGCGTCTACGATGACAAGGGCCTGCCCGCCTTGCAGGACTGGCTGGGACGAGCGATCAGGAACCCGATCGAGTTCGAGCCGCGCCTGATCCCCGACGATCAGGCCGTCATCAGCCAGACGCTGATCGATCTGGTCGACGCCGGCTGCTCGCTGGTGCTGACCACCGGCGGCACCGGCCCGGCGCTGCGCGATGTCACGCCCGAGGCCACGCTGGCGGTGGCACACAAGGAGATGCCGGGCTTTGGCGAGCAGATGCGCCAGATCAGCCTGGCCTTCGTGCCGACCGCGATCCTGTCGCGCCAGGTGGCGGTGATCCGGCACAACAGCCTGATCATCAACCTGCCGGGCCAGCCCAAGGCGATCGCCGAGACGCTCGAGGGCCTGAGGGACGCCGAGGGCAAGCAGAAAGTCAACGGCATCTTCGCCGCCGTGCCCTACTGCATCGACCTGATCGGCGGCCCCTACCTCGAGACGAACGACGAGCTCTGCAAGGCCTTCCGGCCCAAGAACGCGATCCGGCCGCGCGGCTGACCCCGCTTCAGCCAATTTGCCCGTTCGGCCAGCAAGGCGTGCCTTGCCGGGCCGGCACGGCTCACTTGCCGACCATCTCGTTGAACTTGTCGGCCGGGAACACTTCCACCTTGGCTGCCTCGGCCGGGAGCCCCGGCGCGCGCGCGCAGGCCAGCTTCTCGATCGCCTGCCAGATCAGCGCGATCTGGTGCTCGTGTCCGGCCGCGTTGTCGATCAGGCCGCGCATGGCCTGGGACAGCGGATCGTCGTTCTGCGTCACGCCGTAGGCCGAGAAGCCCATCTTGGACGCGGCCTCCTCCCGCCGGGCATCGGCCTCGGCCTGGATGATGCGCGCCGGGTTGCCGACGGCAGTCGCACCGGCCGGCACCGGCTTGGTCACCACCGCGTTGCTGCCGATCTTGGCACCGTCGCCGACCGTGAAGCCACCGAGCACCTTGGCGCCGGCGCCCACCACCACATCGCGGCCCAAGGTCGGATGCCGCTTGGCTCCCTTGTAGAGCGAGGTGCCGCCCAGCGTCACGCCGTGGTAGATGGTGCAACCGTCACCGATCTCGGCCGTCTCGCCGATCACCACGCCCATGCCATGGTCGATGAACACGCGCTCGCCTATCGTGGCCCCCGGGTGGATCTCGATCCCGGTCAGGAAGCGTCCCAGATGCGACACGAAGCGCCCCAGCCAGCGATAGCCACGCGTCCAGCAGCCGTGCGCGAAGCGGTGCAGCACGATGGCGTGCAGGCCGGGATAGCAGGTCAAGACCTCCCAGCGCGAGCGAGCGGCCGGGTCGCGTTCGAGGATGCAGGCGATGTCGGTCTTGATGCGATCAAACATAGGACAGGAATGAGCTGGCAGACCCCGAGTCTAGCGCTTCGCCCTGGCGGCGGTCTGCAGCATCGCGCGCGCCACCCCGCGCAGGATATGGATTTCCTCCTCGCTCGGCTGGGCACGGTTGAACAGCTGGTTCAGGCGCGGCATCAGCTTCTTGGGCGCGGCCGGATCGAGGAAGCCGATCTCGACCAGCGCCTGCTCCAGGTGGCCCAGCATGCCGGCGACCGCCGCCGCATCGGCCTGGCGCACCGGGCCCGCGCCCGAGGGTGCCAGCGCGAAGCCGCCGAGGGCCTGCCGCCACTCGTAGGCGATCAGTTGCGCCGCGGCAGCCAGGTTCAGCGAGCCGTAGTCGGGCGCGGTCGGGATGCTCAGAGCCACGTGGCAGCGGTAGACATCCTCGTTCTTCATGCCGAAACGCTCGCAGCCGAACAGGAAGGCGACGCCGGCCGGCTCTCCCGCCCCCGGGGCAGCCCGCGCCGCCAGCGCGGCCAGGTACTCGCGCGGCGCTGCCGTGGGTGGGCCGAAGTCGCGCGGCGTCATCGCGGTCGCGCACAGGAGGGACATGCCGTCGAGCGCCTCGTCGAGAGTGGCGACGATGCGCGCGCGCGCCAGCAGGTCGTCGGCGCCGCTGGCCATGGCCAGCGCCTCCTCGCGCTGCAGCACGTCGGCCCAGCGCGGGCGTACCAGCACCAGGTCGTCGAAGCCCATCACCTTCATGGCGCGTGCGACTGAGCCGACATTGCCGGCGTGGCTGGTCTCGATCAGGACGAAGCGGGTATTCATCTGGCGCAAATGATGACGAAACGTTAGAATCGCGCTATTGTCGCTGTCATCGCACGGCCCCATCCCCGTTCCTCGCACAATTCATGTCCTCCCATCTGCACCCCATGCTCAACGTGGCCATCAAGGCTGCGCGCGCCGCTGGCGCCATCATCAACCGTGCCGCGCTCGACGTCGAGTCGGTCCGCGTCGCCGCCAAGCAAACCAATGACTTCGTGACCGAAGTCGACAAGGCCGCCGAAGACATCATCATCGAGACCTTGCTGGGTGCCTACCCCGACCACGGCATCTGGGCCGAGGAATCGGGTCGCCGGGAGGGCAAGGGTTCGGGACGCAAGCACATGTGGATCATAGATCCGCTCGATGGCACCACCAACTTCATCCACGGCTTCCCCGTCTACTGCGTCAGCATCGCGCTGATGTACGACGGCAAGATCGAGCAGGCCGTCGTCTACGACCCGACCCGCAACGACCTGTTCTGCGCCACCAAGGGCCGCGGCGCCTACCTCAACGACCGCCGCATCCGCGTCGCCAAGCGCACCATGCTGCGCGACTGCCTGCTGAGCACGGGCTTCCCGTTCCGCCCGGGCGACAACTTCAAGTCCTACATGGCGATGCTGACCGAGGTCATGCCCAAGGTCGCCGGCGTGCGCCGTGCCGGCTCGGCCGCGCTCGACCTGGCCTATGTCGCGGCCGGCTTCTCCGACGGCTTCTTCGAGACCGGCCTGAGCGCCTGGGACGTGGCGGCCGGCTCGCTGCTGGTGACCGAGGCTGGCGGCCTGGTCGGCAACTTCAGCGGCGAGGCCGACTTCCTGGAGCAGAAGGAATGCGTCGCGGCCAACCCGCGCATCTACGGCCAGCTGGTCGGCACGCTGGTCAAGTACAGCAAGTTCGCCAGCGCCGGCGACAAGGCCGCGGTGCGCCAGACCCTGGGCCTGCCGGCCGCTGCCGCCGAAGAGGAGGCGGGCCAGGACGGCGAAGCCCCGTCTGAAGCGTCCAAGGGCGACGAAGCGCCGTTCTGACGCGCCCCAGTCCCATCAGAAACCCGCGCCTGCCGACCGCAGCGCGGGTTTTTGCATTTCAGCCCGCCAGTCGCCACAGACCAGAACCGGCCATCCAGCACGCTCCGCTCCAGGAAGAACCAGGAACCCGGCCCGATGGGTACTGGCCATTATCAATTTTCGCGTCAATAATCGCCCAAAGGGAGGAGGATGGCCGGGCGGCCATCCTGACAGATCGGGATAGCCAAGGGGATCACACCTATGTCCTGGTACAGCAAAGTCGTCTGGTCCGAAGGCCTGTTTCTGCGGCCGCAGCATTTCCAGCAGCAGGACCGCTACCACGAGTGGTTGCTCGAGGCCAGGGCGCGCAGCCTGGGCGGCCATTTCTGGGGTTTCCTTCAGCTCGAGCTCGACGAGCCGGCGCTGCTGACCGGCCAGGTGGCGCTGAGCAAGGCCAGCGGCGTGCTGCCCGACGGCACTCCGTTCGACTTTCCCTGCGCCCACCCCTCACCAGCCGCGCTGGACTTTCCGGTCGAGCTGCGCAACGCGGTGGTCCACCTGGCGCTGCCGCTGCGCCGCGCCAATGCAGTCGAAACGGTGCGCCCAGGCCAGTCCACCAGCGAGCTCGCGCGGCAGTGCCAGGCCGACGAGGAACTGGTCGATTCAGCTGGCAGCGGCAGCAGCAGAGAAGTCATAGAGATCGGCGAGCCACGGCTGCGGCTGACGGCCGGGCCCCAGGAGGGCGACGGCTTCATGCGCATCGGCGTCGCGCGCGTGATCGAGCGTCGCCCAGACAACAGCCTGGTGCTGGACCGCAGCTACATCCCGCCGGTGCTGTCCTGCAGCGCATCGCCCACGCTCTCGGGCTGGCTGCAGGAAGTCAAGGGACTGCTGGGGCAGCGCGGACAGGCGCTCGCAGCACGTCTGGGTCAGCCCGGCAGCGGCGGCCTGGGCGAGATCGCCGACTTCGTCTTCCTGCTGGCGGTCAACCGGCACCAGCCGGTGCTGGATCATCTGGCCGGGATGTCTCAGCTGCATCCGGAGCGCGCCTTCAGCCAGATGCTGGAACTCTACGGCGAGCTCGCCACGCTGTCGCGCGCCGAGCGCCGCCCGCTGGCCATGCCACCCTACCAGCATGACGCCCTCGAAGCCTGCTTCGCGCCGCTGCTGCGCGAGCTGCGGCTCGCGCTGGCGACCGTGCTGGAACAGAACGCGATCCCGATCGAGCTCAAGGATCACAAGCAGGGCCGCTACGTCGGCCTGATCACCGATCGCAGCCTGCTGCGCCAGGCGGGCTTCGTGCTGGCGGTCAAGGCGCGGCTGCCCGGCGAGACGGTTCGCACGCGCTTTCCGGCCCAGGCCAAGCTCGGCCCGGTCGAGCGCATCCGCGAGATCGTCAACCTGCAACTGCCGGGCGTGCGGCTGACGCCACTGCCGGTCGCGCCGCGCCAGCTGCCCTATCACGCGGGCTTCAGCTATTTCGAACTCGACCAGTCGGGCGAACTCTGGGGCCAGCTCGAGCAGTCGGGCGGACTGGGCATCTACGTGACGGGCGAATACCCGGAGCTGGAGCTCGCGCTCTGGGCCATCCGCTCCTGATCCGCCTGCCGCAACAGAACGAGGCGAGACCGCATGACGCAGCAAGACTCCAGCCCCGCCCCCCCGGCCGAGCAGACCATCGTGATCCCGTCGCCAGGCCGTCGACCGGACCCGTCACAACCGGGGCCTGCCCCCAACTCACTGCCTCCGCTGCCGCGCGTGGGCCTGGAAACACTGGACTGGCAGACCGGGATCAACCCGCTGATCGCCGCCGCCAACCCCTTGCTCGGCATGGTGCCAAGGCTGCGCGAGGCCAGGCATCCCGACCCGGCAGGACTGCGAGAGACGCTGGCGCAGGCCGTCTCCCTGTTCGAGGCGAAGGCGGCTGCGGCCCGGGTGCCGCATGAGCAGGTGATCGCGGCGCGCTACGCCCTGTGCACCTTCCTCGACGAAGCCGCTGCCAACACCCCCTGGGGCGAGAAGGTCTGGGCCCAGCGCAGCCTGCTGGTGCAGTTCCACAACGAAGCCTGGGGCGGCGAGAAGTTCTTCCAGCTGCTGGGCAAGCTCGCCGAACGTCCGTCACAGCAGCGCGACCTCCTCGAGCTGTTCTACCTGATCCTGGCGCTGGGCTTCGAGGGACGCTACCGCGTGCAGGAGAACGGACGCGCCCAGCTCGCCGGCGTGCGCGAGCGGCTGGCCCGGATGATTGCGCGCGAGCGCGGCCCGCTCGAGAGCGAGCTGTCGCCGCAATGGCGCGGCAGCGCTGGCAGCAGCGCTGCGCTGCACGAGCGGCTGCCGCTCTGGGTGAGCGCCGCGGTGGCCGCCGTGCTGCTGGCGCTGGTCTATGCCGGGCTGTCGTTCGCGCTAAATCGCAAGTCCGACCTCACATACTCGGCCATCCTGGCGCTCAGGGCCGAGGCAGCGCCTCCCTCAGCGCCGGCAGCCAAGGCACCGGACCGGTTGGCTCACCTGCTGGCGCCCGAGATCGCGGCCGGCATGCTGGTGGTGCGCGACCTACCCGACCGCAGCATCGTCGTGGCACGTGGTGACCTGCTGTTCGAGCCCGGCAGCGCGACGGTCTCGCCCGACTTCGAGCGCCTGCTGGTTCGCATCGGCGAAGCCGCCGCCAGCACGGGTGGCGAGGTGCTGGTGCTCGGGCACACGGACGACCGCCCGATCCGATCGGTGCGCTACCCGTCCAACTGGCACCTGTCGCAGGCGCGCGCGGATGCGGCCGCCCGCCTGCTGCTGTCCCGGCTGGCCGACGCGGGCCGGCTGCGCACCGAGGGCCGAGCCGACAGCGAGCCGGTCGCCAGCAACCAGACTGCCGAAGGCCGCGCCAGCAACCGCCGGGTCGAGATCGTCGTCTACGCCGGCCCCGGCCGCTGAAGCCCCCCCCCTGGCAGGCCGAGACAGCCCACTGGAGCGACAACATGAAAAAAATCTTCAGCGCCCTGCTCCACCCAGTCACGCTGACCGGTCTCGGATTGCTTGCGCTGTCCCTGCTGATCTGGTTCGCCGGCCCCCTGCTGGCGTTCGCCGGCCACGTGCCGCTCGAATCCAGCCGAGCACGATGGGTCACGATAGCCCTGC
>JBDLTM010000018.1:0-17356 GCA_039805805.1 Pseudomonadota bacterium
TGAACGACTCGGCCACATCCTTCAGGCTCAGGTTCATGTTCTCGAGCGTGGCCAGCGTCATCTTCTGCACCTCGAGCGCCTGGATCGTCGCATCGAGCGCCTTGCCGTTCTGCTCGAGCCAGAACGCGACCGCGCGCAAGTCCTGGATGCGCTTGTCGATTTCCTCGACGCTGAAGGTCGGCGCCACCCAATGCCCCAGCGAAGGCATGGCACCCGCCTGAGGCTGCAGGCCCGGTGTCACGCCGGTCGCCTGGCGCGCGAGGTTCTGCAGGAAGTCGAAGCCCGGTATGTACTGGGCGAATGCGCTGAAATCGGTTTTTTCCATCTGAACTCCTGGGGGATGGGATCTGCAGCAAAACTGCACAATCCCTAACATAGCATGCCACAAGCAGACCGGTAATCGGGCTGGATCCTGGCTTGACGTCGATCAACACAGCTCGCGCCGAGTGAGGCAAGATAGGACCCATGGGCTCGGCACAGGAACCGCAGCGAGCCGTCCCGCCAGCAACAGGAGCAGATCGACATGAGCGCCGACATTTCAGCCAATTCAGATTCTTTCGTCCAGCAACTGGAGCAGATGCGCTGCGACCTGATCGCTCAGATCAGGTCGCAGCGCGGCGGCAAGATCGGACGCGCCGAAGCAGCCGGCGACCGGCATGACGTCCAGAGCGGTGACTGGGCCCAGTTCGACGGCGAGCGGGACCTGGCGATGGCCATCGACCAGCGCGAGACGGCCGAGCTCAAGGCCATCGAGGCCGCGCTCGATCGCATCGCGCACGGTGACTACGGGCTCTGCGCCGACTGCGGCGTCGACATCCCTGTCGCGCGCCTGCATGCGAGCCCGACCACGATGCGCTGCATAGGCTGCCAGGAGCGCGCCGAGCGCAGCAGCGGAGAGACTCGCCCGACGCTCTGAGCCGGCGCTGCCGGCAGCCGCCTCAACCCCGGTCCGCCAGGGTCTGTTCGATTGCGCCGAACAGGCTCTGGCCGTCGCGTCCCCGGGCCTCGATCCGCAGCCGGTCACCCCAGCGCAGCTGGGGCAAGTCTTGCTGCGCCTGCCGCGCAGCGTCGGCCCTGCCCAGCGCCATCCCCAGCACGCAGCCGGCCGCCAGAGGCCGGGTCCGGCAGGCCTGGGCGATCAGCTGGCCGAAATGCCAGCGCGCCGCACCGGTGTCGCTGGAGCCGATGCTGCGGCCGTTGAGACCGATCTCGACCGTCGCCTGCAGCCTGCCCCGGCCCCAGGACTGACCGAGTTCGTCCAAGGTCAGGGCGACCGGACTGAAAGCCGTCGCGGGCCGGGACTCGATGCCGCG
The DNA here is from genome assembly GCA_039805805.1 of Pseudomonadota bacterium. Classification (GTDB taxonomy): domain Bacteria; phylum Pseudomonadota; class Gammaproteobacteria; order Burkholderiales; family Burkholderiaceae_C; genus Malikia. The sequence continues at coordinate 1,314 of JBDLTM010000018.1, forward strand.
CCCGCCGACACCCGAGGGATCCCCTTCCAGCGCCCGCAGGCGCCAGTCGTTGCACAGCATCAGCAAGCGGATCGAATCGAGCCCCTGCTCGGGGCCGGCCATCGCCGGCAGGTCACCGGTGATGACCGCCAGCCCTGCGGAGCAGCCCGGATCCAGCGCATCGTCCGGCAAGACCATGTCGTCCATCGGCCCCGAGAAGGCTGCGCCGCTGCCCTGTCGGAGCAGAGGCGCAGCTGCCGGAATGCCTACAGGATCGGCATCGGCGACCAGCCACTGGAAGGCGCGTGGCAAGGGGGCCATGCAGCGGGGCGGTTCGAAAACGAAGGCGTGACGGGCGCGGCCCTGGTTGAGCGCCACGTAGAGGTCCTGCAGCTGCGGCGCAATGAAGTTCCAGTCGTCGAGCGCCTGCAGCAGGGTATGGGCGGCAGTGGTGGCGTAATGCGCCGAGCGCAGGTCGCGCGAGACGACGAGCAGCTGCCCGTCGCGCGAGCCGTCCCTGTAGGTGGCCAGTTTCATGTCGGAGGGAGTTTTTTGCTATTGTAGGCAGTGCACCGCAATACCTTACCTTGTCCCCAGAGATCGTCCCCAAACCCAACAGGCTGCGCTGGCTGACGGCAGGCGTGTGCGTCACGCTGGCGCATCTGGTCCTGCTCTGGACGATGACGGGCGGCGAGAGAACGGATCAGGCAGAACATGACGGCGCGACGGCGGTGCTGCCGATTGCACTGCTGCCCCCCGCCGTCCCGGCACCACCCTCCAGCCCCGCCGCTGACGGCCGGCCGGCAGGGCCTGGGCCGGATCCCGGCGCCAGCACTGGGCCAGTCCAGGTGCCCGTGGCCGCTCCACCGGCCAGCTCCGGCGCTGACCCGCAGCGGGGCAATGCAGAAGGCCACGCCGACACCGGAGCTGCAAGGCCCGAGCCGCCAGCAGCTGAACCACCATCAGATGGACCTAGGGCCGATGAAGCCCGGGATGGCAACGCTCCCAATGCCGTGGCTGTCCCGGCCCCGATCCGACTGCACTATGAGCTGGCCGGACAGAGCAAGGGCCTGAACTTCAGCGCCGATGCCCTGCTGGACTGGCGACATGACAGCAGGACCTACCAGGCCAGGATGGAGATCAGCGCCTTCCTGGTCGGGTCGCGCAGCCAGACCAGCAGCGGCCGGATCTCGAGCCAGGGCTTGCAGCCGGAACGCTTCAGTGACCATTCGCGCCGGGAAAGGATCACCCTGTTCGATCACGCCGCCGGCCTGATCCGGCATGAGCCGGGCGGCGGGACGCTCGAGATGCCGGCGGCCACCCAGGACAGGCTCAGCGTCTTCATCCAGCTCGCGCTGCAGATGGCCGGACTGGAGCATGAGCCCAAGGCCGGCGACAGCTGGACCATACTGGTGGCTGCCACGCGCGCCATCGAGCACTGGACTTTCCGCTGGCGCGGAACCGAGGACCTGGCATTGCCGAACGGCAGGATCGTGGCCTGGCATCTGCAGCGCGAGGCCACGAAAGCTGGCGAGACCCGGGTGGACATCTGGCTGGCACCCGAACTGGGATTCATGCCGGCCAGGCTGCGGCTGCAGCAGGACAACGGCGACAGCATCGACCAGCGCCTGCTGCGGCACTGACCCGACCCGGACTCAGTCCTCGAGCAGGCTGCGCAGCATCCAGGCGGTCTGCTCGTGCACGGTCAGGCGCTGCGTCAGCAGGTCGGCGGTCGGCTGGTCGTTGGCCTGGTCCGCCACCGGGAAGAGGCCGCGCGCCGTGCGCGCCACCGCCTCGTGTCCCTCGGCGAGGACCCGGACCATCTCCATCGCCTTGGGCGGCCTGGAATCGGCATCGGGCAACGAGCTCAGGCGGGCGTATTCGGCGTAGGAGCCGGGTGCCACATGGCCCAGGGCGCGGATGCGCTCGGCGATCGGATCGACGGCGTTCCACAGCTCGGTGTACTGCTGCATGAACATCGCATGCAGGCTGTTGAACATCGGGCCGGTGACGTTCCAGTGGAAGTTGTGCGTGCTCAGGTAGAGCGTGAAGGTGTCAGCCAGCAGGCGGCTGAGCCCCTGTGCGATCTCTGCCCGATCCTGCTCAGCAATCCCGATGTCGATCCGGCGCGTTTCGGTCTTTTTCTTGGCCATTTTTCCTCCAGTGATCTGGCTGTGAACCAGTTTCCTATTAACGCGCGCCTCGGCGACCAGTGCAAGCGTCAAGCGGACCAACACAATAGAAAAAATCAATCAGAAAGCCCACAGCTGGCTATGGCAATGCTGGGGTCTCTTGCCTTATTTTTCAGGCCAAGGGGGGTAAAAACATGACAGACAGCACGACCATGGATTCAGCGACATCCAAGGCAGCAGGTACGCGCACCAGCCAGGCGCGCACCGCTTTCGAGAACCTGCTCTCACTGGCCGACGTCAGGGTGGGCGGTCATCGACCCTGGGACTTGCAGGTCCACCATCCGGTGACGTTCGAGCGCGTGCTGGCCCAGGGCAGCCTGGGACTGGGCGAAAGCTATATGGAAGGCTGGTGGGACTGCGAGCGCATCGATGAGTTCATCTGCCGCGTGCTGCGCGCCGGGCTGGACCGCAAGGTGCGCAACCCGGCCCTGCTGCTGCTCGCCCTCAAGGCCAGGCTGATCAACATGCAGTCGTCGGCACGGGCCTGGCAGGTAGGCCGGGCGCACTACGACACCGGCAACCCGCTGTTCGAGGCCATGCTCGACCCGACCATGTCCTACAGCTGCGGCTACTGGAAGGACAGCGCCACGCTGGAGCAGGCACAGTTCGCCAAGCTCGAGCTGATCTGCCGCAAGCTGCAACTGCGCCCCGGCATGAGCTTGCTCGACATCGGCTGCGGCTGGGGCGGCCTGATGCGCCATGCCGCCGAGCATCATGGCGTGAACTGCGTCGGCCTGACCATCTCGCGCGAACAGGCCAGCTGGGCCCGGGAACGGCTGCAGGGCCTGCCGGTGCGCATCGAGCTGGTCGACTACCGCGAGTTCAACATCGACGGCCAGCAACGCTTCGACCGCATCTCGTCGGTCGGCATGTTCGAGCATGTCGGCCATCGCAACTACCAGGCCTACTTCAGGATGGCACGCCGCAGCCTGCGCGACGACGGCCTGTTCCTGCTGCACACCATAGGCAAGAACCGTCCAGGAGCGGCCACCGACCCCTGGATCGCCAGGTACATCTTCCCCAACGGCGAACTGCCCTCGCCCGGCGAGCTTTGCTCGGCCGCCGAGCGCGAGTTCGTGGTCGAGGACCTGCACAACTTCGGCGCCGACTACGACCCGACGCTGATGGCCTGGCTGGTGCGCTTCGATTCCGCCTGGCCGCAACTGCAGGACCAGTACCCGGAGCGATTCCGCCGCATGTGGCGCTACTATCTGATGGCCTGCGCCGGCACCTTCCGCGCGCGCGACAACCAGCTCTGGCAGCTGGTGCTGTCGCCACGCGGACAGGCCGGAGGCTATCGCCGCCCGGCGGCCTGAGGCAGGCCCTGCGCCCGGCCTGGCGCTTGCCGGGCTGCCGAGCGGCCATGCATGCCGGTCATGCGCGACAATGCGGACACCATGAATCCAACTTATGTCTTGACCCTGTCCTGCCAGGACAAGCCCGGCATCGTGCATGCGGTCTCGGGCTTCCTGCTGGAGCATGGCGGCAACATCGAGGAAGCCGCCCAGTACAACGACCACGACACCGGCCTGTTCTTCATGCGGGTCCAGTTCGTCTGCCTGCGCCTGACCGCAAGCGACCTGCGCACCGAAGCCAGGCTGTTCGCGCAGGCACATGGCATGGAGCTCGAACTGCACCGGCTGGAGTCGCGCATGGCCACCGTCATCATGGTGAGCCAGCAGGGCCACTGCCTCAACGACCTGCTGTTCCGCTGGAAGAGCGGACTACTGCCGATCGACATCCGCGCGATCATCAGCAACCACCGGGACTTCTACCAGCTCGCGGCCAGCTACGACATCCCCTTCCACCACCTGCCGGTCACGGCCTCGACCAAGGCCCAGGTCGAGGCGCGCCAGCTCGAGATCATCGAGCAGGAAGGCGCCGAGCTGGTGGTGCTGGCGCGCTACATGCAGGTGCTGTCAGATGGGATGTGCAAGAGCCTGTCGGGCCGTGCGATCAACATCCACCATAGCTTCCTGCCGAGCTTCAAGGGTGCCAAGCCCTACTACCAGGCGCACGACCGTGGCGTCAAGCTGATCGGCGCGACTGCCCACTACGTGACGGCCGACCTCGACGAGGGCCCGATCATCGAGCAGGACGTCGCGCGGGTCGACCACAGCATGACGGTGGAAGACCTGACTTCGATCGGACGCGACACCGAGAGCCAGGTGCTCGCTCGTGCCGTCAAGTGGCACAGCGAGCATCGCGTGCTGCTCAACGGCCACCGCACCGTGGTGTTCCGCTGAGCGCTCAGGGGCGGCTCACTCGATCGCCAGCCGGTGGCCGGTGCCGCCGCCCTGCTTCTTGGGCAGCGTCAGGCTCAGCACGCCGTTGTCGAACCTGGCCTTGGCCTTGCCGTTGTCGATCTCGGTCGGCAGCTGGAAGCTGCGCGCGACCGAGCCGAAATAGCGCTCGCTGCGCAGCGGCCTCTCGTCCGCGGTCTGGCTGTCCTGCTGCTTGACCTCGGCCTTGAGCGTCACGACATTGCCTTCGACCGTGACCTGGATGTCGTCCCTGGACACCCCGGGCATCTCGGCCTGAACGGTGTAGGCGTCGCCGGACTCCTTGACATCGACGCGGATCGACTGCGGCAGCGGGTCGCCGTGCAGCGGCTTGATGAAGAAGCCGGGCGACATCATGTCCTTGAACAGGTCGTCGAACAGGTTGCCGCGGGTCATGAGGCTGTTCATGTTTCTCACTCCTTGAATCTACAGGTCTGGGCATTGGGTCACGAAGCAGAGGATGAATACCACCCAGTGCAGCAATGACAATAATGCGATAGATCCGGATTGGCAAGCGAGCCGGCGAGCCGGACGCGGTCAGGCTGCCGGGTAATGGCGGGCGCCGAAGATGGCGCTGCCGACCCGCACCATGGTGCTGCCGCTCGCGACAGCCGCCTCCAGGTCGTCACTCATGCCCATCGACAGCGTGTCGAGCTCAAGCCCCTGATCGCGCAGCCGGTCGTACAGCGCGCGCGCGCGCCCGAACACCTCGCAGGCCTGCTCGAAGCCGGGCGCCGGCTCGGGGATGCACATCAGGCCGCGCAGCCGCAGGCGCGGCAGCCGAGCGACGGCTTGCGCCAGCTCGAGCGTCTCGTCCGGCAGCACGCCCGACTTGTTGGCACCGCCATCGACGTTGACCTGCAGACAGACCTGCAGTGGCTCCAGCCCGTCCGGGCGCTGCTCGGACAGGCGCTGCGCGACCTTCAGCCGGTCGACGCTGTGGACCCAGTCGAAATGCTCGGCCACGAGCCGGGTCTTGTTGCTCTGCAGCGGCCCTATGCAATGCCACTCGATGCCGTCGCATCCGGCCTCGCGCAGACGCCTGACCTTGTCGACGCCCTCCTGCACGTAGTTCTCGCCGAAGGCGCGCTGCCCGGCAGCCCAGGCCTGCCGCACGGCATCGGCCCCGAAGGTCTTGGAGACCGCCAGCAGGCGCACAGAACCCGAAGGACGACCCGCGTGGGCGCAGGCCTGCTCGATGCGGGCCTGAACAGCTTGGAGATTGGCGTGAATCATGGACATAATGATAGAAACACAAGGGAGGCGCGATGGACATCACGCAGCTGCTGGCCTTCAGCACGAAGAACAAGGCCTCGGACCTGCACCTGTCGGCCGGCTTGCCGCCGATGATACGGGTGCATGGCGATGTGCGCCGCATCAACGTCGAGCCGCTGGACCACAAGCAGGTCCACGCGATGATCTACGACATCATGAACGACGCCCAGCGCAAGCATTACGAGGAATTCCTCGAGGTCGACTTCTCGTTCGAGATCGAGGGCCTGGCGCGCTTCCGGGTCAACGCCTTCAACCAGAACCGCGGCGCGGCGGCGGTGTTCCGCACCATCCCGTCCAAGATCCTGACGCTCGAGCAGCTCAACTGCCCCAAGATCTTCGCCGAGCTCGCGCTCAAGCCGCGCGGCCTGGTGCTGGTGACCGGACCGACCGGCTCGGGCAAGTCGACCACGCTGGCGGCCATGGTCAACCACCTCAACGAGAACGAGCAGGGCCATGTGCTCACGATCGAGGACCCGATCGAATTCGTGCACGAGTCCAAGAAATGCCTGATCAACCAGCGCGAGGTCGGCCCGATGACGCTGTCCTTCGCCAACGCGCTGCGCTCGGCACTGCGCGAGGACCCGGACGCTATCCTGGTCGGGGAGATGCGAGACCTCGAGACCATCCGGCTGGCGATGACGGCCGCCGAGACCGGCCACCTGGTGTTCGGCACGCTGCACACCTCGTCTGCGGCCAAGACCATCGACCGCATCGTCGACGTCTTCCCGCCGGAGGAAAAGGAGATGGTGCGCGCGATGCTGTCGGAGTCGCTGGTGGCGGTGATCTCGCAGACGCTTTGCAAGACCAAGGATGGCAACGGCCGGGTCGCAGCGCACGAGATCATGATCGGCACGCCCGCGATCCGAAACCTGATCCGCGAGGCCAAGGTCGCGCAGATGTACTCGGCGATCCAGATGGGCAACGCCTTCGGCATGCAGACGCTCGACCAGAGCCTGAGCGACCTGGTCAAGGGCAACCAGATCTCGGCCGCCGAGGCGCGCGGCAAGGCCAAGATTCCCGAGAACTTCCCGGGCTGAAAAGGAAAGCACCATGGAACGCGATCAAGCCAGCAAATTCGTCAACGACCTGCTGCAGATGATGGTCAGCCGCAAGGGCAGCGACCTGTTCCTGACAGCGGATTTCCCACCGGCGATCAAGATCGACGGCCAGATCACCAAGGTCGCGCCGCAGCCGCTGAGCGGCCAGCACACCCAGGCGCTGGCGCGCGCGATCATGAACGACAAGCAGGCGGCCGAATTCGAGCGCAGCAAGGAATGCAACTTCGCGATCGCGCCGGCCGGCATCGGGCGCTTTCGCGTCAACTGCTTCATCCAGATGGGCAAGGTCGGCATCGTGATGCGGACGATTCCGGACAAGATTCCGACCGTCGATGAACTCGAGCTGCCGCAGGTGATCAAGAACGTCGCGCTGGCCAAGCGCGGCATCTGCATCCTGGTCGGAGGCACCGGATCGGGCAAGTCGACCACGCTGGCGGCGATGGTCGACTGGCGCAACGAGAACACGCACGACCACATCGTGACGGTGGAGGATCCGGTCGAGTTCGTCCACACCCACAAGAACTGCATCATCACCCAGCGCGAGGTCGGCCTGGACACCGACAACTGGGAAAACGCGCTCAAGAATTCGCTGCGCCAGGCACCCAACGTGATCCTGATGGGCGAGATCCGCGACCGCGAGACGATGGAGCACGCGATCGCCTTCTCCGAGACCGGCCACCTCTGCATGGCGACGCTGCACGCCAACAGCGCCAACCAGGCAATGGAGCGCATCATCAACTTCTTCCCGCAGGAGCGCCACGCCCAGATGCTCAAGGACATCTCGCTCAACCTCAAGGGCCTGATCGCGCAGCGCCTGCTGCCGCGCCAGAGTGGCAAGGGACGCTATGCGGTGGTCGAGGTGCTGCTGCACAGCGGCCTGGTGGCCGACCAGATCATGAAGGGCGAGATCAACGAGCTCAAGGAAACGATGAGAAAAAGCCGCGAGGTCGGCATGCAGACCTTCGACCAGGCGCTGTTCGACGCCTTCGAGACCAACATCATCTCCTACGAGGAGGCGATCCGCAACGCAGACTCACAGAACGACCTCAAGCTCAACATCAAGCTGCACAGCCTGCGCGCGCGCAGCGCCGACCTGTCAGCCGGCACCGAGCACCTGAGCATTCTCTGACCGACCTGCCAGGCCCGCCGGGCCAGGTGCTGCCGGCACCGCTCAGGGCTTGGCCGCAGCCGGGGCTGCAGGCTGCAGCTGCCTGAGCTCTTCTTCGCTGATGTACTCGAACACCCGCACGACGGCCTTGACGCCGCTGATGCGGCGAGCCACCTCGGTCGCCAGGTCGGCCTCGCGCCGGGTCACTCGTCCCATCAGGTAGACGGTGCCGCGCTCGGTCACGACCTTGACGGCCTGTGCCGAAAGCTCATCCTGATCGATGAAGCCTGCCTTGACCTTGGCCGTGAGCACGACATCCGAGGTACGCTGGGACAGCGTCGGGCTGTCGAGTACCGCCAGCTCGTTGACGACCGAGCGCACGTTGTCAACGCCGGCGACGATCTGCTGCACGCGCTGGCGGTCGGCCTGGCTGGGCACCTCGCCGCTGAGCAGGACCAGGCGGTTGTAGCTGGTGACATTGACGCGCACCCGGGTGCCGACGGCATCGCGAATGCGGTTGACAGCCTTGAGCTCGATCGCCTCGTCCTCGAGCTGGGCGCCCGAGCTGCGGCGATCGGCCGAGACCATGCCGGTGCCGACCGCGGCGCCCACCATGAGCGGGGCGCAGCCCGAAACGAGGCCGCCGAGCGTGGCGGCCAGCAGCAGCGCAGCGGTGCCGCGCTGGAGGTATGGCGTCATTTTTTTCATTCGAGCAACTCCTCAGAATCATCTTCGCCCAGCAACTGGACATCCACGCCATCACAGATGCAATGCAGCACGACCTGATGCGCCTCATGGACGCGCGGCGCGCGCTCACTGGGCGCGCAGACCAGCACGTCGGTGTCCTTGAGCAGTTGGCCCAGAGCGCCAGCGCGGGCGCCACACAGCGCGACCACGGTCATCTCGCGTTCGTGCGCAGCCTCGACCGCACCCAGTATCTCGGGCGCCTGCGACAGGCTGGTGACGACCAGCAGGGTATCGCCTGGCTGACCCAGCGCGCGGACCTGGCGACCGTAGACCGATCGGGCGTCAAAGGCGTTGTAGAGCCCGGTGAAGACGGCGGCGTTGCTGCCCAGCGCCAGTGCGGCAAGTTCGGGCCGGTCGCGCTCGAAGCGGCCGACGAAGGCGCTCGCGAAGGCCTGCACCAGTCCGACCGAGGCGCCGTTGCCGCAGGCCAGCACCTTGCCGCCACCGGTGACCGAGGCCAGGATGGCGCCGAGCGCGGCCTCGACCGCCGGCGCCAGGCTCTGCGCGCACTGGTACTGGAGGTCTGCGCTGTCGATGAATTGCTGTTGGATGCGTTGCAAGAGCATGGCGCGGATGATAAACCGGCGGACCTGGTCACGCAGCTAGCTGGCGTCGAAGGCGCCCCGCAGCCACTCGATAGCCGGTGCCTGCGGATCGTCGAGGCCGCCTTGCAGCAGCACGGCGTCGAAACGGCAGGGCGGCATGCGATCGAGCCGGGCCAGGAAATGGCGCGCGGCAAACACGATGCGGCGCTGCTTGGATGACACGATGCTGGCCGCGGCGCCACCCTGCGCCAGAGAACGCCGCTGCCTGACCTCGACGAAGACCAGCGTGCCGTCGCGCTCGCGCATAATCAGGTCGATCTCGCCGCCGCCTCGGCCCGGCGTCCTGAAATTGCGGCATACCAGGCGCAGTCCCTGGCGCTGCAGATGGTCGAGCGCCAGCTGTTCGGCCCTGTCGCCCCTGGCCTTGCTGGTGCCGGCCGCTCCCTGAAACCGGATCGTCATCTTGAACCCATCCTTCCAGCCGGTGCTGGGCGCCGCCCAGGCGGCAGCCGGTGCACAGCATTACCCCGTTGGCGCGCTCTATGTGGTCGCCACCCCGATCGGCAACCTGGCCGACATCACGCTGCGCGCGCTCCACCTGCTCGGCCTGGTCGACGCGATCGCCTGCGAAGACACCCGCCATACCGCCAGTCTGCTGCAAGCCTACGGATTGCACAAGCCGCTGCTTGCGCTGCATCAGCACAACGAGGCCGAGGCAGCCGTCGGCGTGGTCGAGCGGCTGCAGCGCGGCGAGCGCATCGCCTATGTCAGCGATGCCGGCACCCCTGGCATCAGCGACCCGGGCGCCAGGCTGTGCGCCGCGGTGCAGGCCGCCGGGCTGCGCTGTGTGCCGCTGCCGGGCGCCAGCAGCATCACCACGCTGCTGAGCGTGGCGGGGCTGGCTGCAGTCGAGACCGATGCCGCCTTCGAGTTCACCGGTTTCCTGCCGCCCAAGGGCTCGGCGCGCGCGCAGGCACTGCGCCGACTGGCCCAGCAGCCGCAGGCCTGCGTGCTGCTGGAGGCACCGCACCGGATCCAGGCGCTGGCGCGGGACCTCGCGGCGCTCGGCGAGCGCCGGGTCACGCTGGGGCGCGAATTGACCAAGCAGTTTGAGCAGATCGTCACGCTGCGCTGCGACGGGCTGGCCAGCTGGCTGGCGGCAGACCCCTCCCATGTCAGGGGCGAGTTCGCGCTGGCGCTGCACCCGCTGCCCGCCATGTCCAGCCACGAGGCTGGCCCGGACGCCGAGGCGCTGCGCGTGCTCCAGCTGCTGCTGGCCGAGCTGCCGCTGAAGGGTGCCGCCAGGCTGGCGGCCGAGATCACCGGCGCGCCGAAGAACGCGCTCTACCAGGCAGGGCTCGCGCTCAAGCCCGCGGCAGACTGAAGCCTGCGGCCGTCCCCACGGCAGCCTGACGTAAGGCCTGGCCAGCCAGGGCGAAAGGCCAGGAAAGTTTGATTTCTGTCAGTATCTGCACAGGCAGATCGGGCATGATGGCTTGAATGATGCGCTGCAACAAAGGCAGTGCCCAATCTTCAACCAGGCAGCCCAGCATGAGCACCCGCAACCTCGACTTCCTGCTCGCCCCGCGCAGCATTGCCGTCATCGGCGCATCCGACCGCCCGCACAGCGTGGGCGGCACGGTCTGGAGCAATCTTTCGGGCCACTTCAAGGGCCAGCTGATGGCCGTCAACCCCCATCTGCCAGAGCTGGCCGGCCAGCCGGTTTTTGCCGACCTGCAGGCCATGGCGGCCCAGCATGGCAAGGGCCCAGACCTGGCCGTGATCTGCACCCCGCCCGACACCGTCGCCGGCCTGGTCGCCGAGCTCGGCGCCATGGGCACGCGCGCCGCGATCGTGATCACCGCCGGCATGTCGGCGGCACAGAAGCAGGCCATGCTCGACGCGGCCCGGCGCCATGCGCTGCGCATCCTCGGCCCCAACTGCATCGGCCTGCTGGTGCCGCACCTCGGTCTGAACGCGAGCTTCGCTCCAGCCAATGCCGCGGCCGGCCAGATCGCCTTCGTCTCGCAGTCGGGCGCGCTGGTGACGGCGATGCTGGACTGGGCCAATTCGCGCGGGATCGGCTTCTCGCATTTCGTCTCGCTGGGCGAGCATGCCGACGTCGACTTCGGCGACATGCTCGACTACCTCGGCAGCGATTCGCGCACGCGCGCCATCCTGCTCTACATCGAGTCGATCGAGTCGCCGCGCAAGTTCATGTCGGCCGCGCGCGCGGCGGCCCGCAACAAGCCTGTGATCGTGGTCAAGGCGGGCCGCTCGGCCCAGGGGCAGCAAGCCGCCGCCTCGCACACCGGAGCGCTGGCCTGCGCCGACGACGTGTTCGACGCCGCGATCTCGCGCGCCGGCATGCTGCGGGTCCACACGATGTTCCAGCTCTTCACCGCTGCCGAGCTGCTGGCGCGGTTCCGGGACAACCGAAGCGAGCGGCTGATCGTGATGACCAATGGCGGCGGCGCCGGCGTGATGGCGGCTGATGCGGCGGGCCATGCCAAGGTCGATCTCAGCCAGCTCGACGACGCCATGCTGACCAGGCTCGATGCCGTGCTGCCTCCGAACTGGTCGCATGGCAACCCGGTCGACATCATCGGCGATGCCCCGGCCGAACGCTATGCCGCGGCCCTGCAGGCTCTGCTGCAGGACCACGGCAGCGCAGTGCTGTTCGTCCATGCCCCGACCGCGATCGTTCCCAGCCTGGAAGTGGCGCAGGCCCTGCTGCCGCTGGCCAGGCAGCGCCCGCCGCGGCTGCTGGGCTGCTGGCTGGGCCAGGACAATGTGGCCGAGGCGCGCCAGCTGTTCCGCCACGCCGGCGTGCCCGACTACGACACGCCCGAGCAGGCGGTGGTGGCGTTTTCCTTCCTGCGCACCTATCACCGGCACCAGGCCGAGCTGATGGAGACACCGAGCGCCGACCCGCTCGGCGGCCAGCAGGACCTGGCCCGGATGCGCGAGCTGATCGACTTCGTGCTGGCCGACGGTCGCGAGATCCTGAGCGAACCCGAGGCCAAGGAACTGCTGCGGCTGGCCGGGATTCCGGTCACGCCAACACGGGTCGTCCCGCCGGACCCCGAAGCGACGGTCTATGCGGCGGAGACCCTGGGCTACCCCGTCGTGCTCAAGATCCTGTCGCCCGACATCGTCCACAAGTCCGACGTCGGCGGCGTTCGCCTCAACCTGCATGATGCGGCCGAGGTGCGCGCTGCCGCCCAGGCCATGCTGCAGCGGGTGGCGGAGCGCCAGCCCGGCGCCCGCATCGAGGGCTATACCGTCCAGCCCATGGTCAAGCGTGTCCATTCGCACGAACTGATCGTCGGCGCCAGCATCGATCCGATGTTCGGCCCTGTCATCCTGTTCGGCGCCGGCGGCGTCTCGGTCGAGGTGGTGGCCGATCATGCCGTCGCGCTGCCGCCGCTCAACACCGCCCTGGCGCGCTCGCTGATCGGACGCACCCGCATCGCCAGGCTGCTGCAGGGCTACCGGGACGTGCCGGCGGCGGACCACGACGCCATCGTCCATGTGCTGCTGGCGATCTCTCAGCTGCTCGCCGAGCTGCCCGAGATCGCCGAGCTCGACATCAATCCGCTGATCGTCAACCACGAGGGCGCACTGGTGCTCGATGCCCGCGTGCGCCTGAGCCGCGCCAGGCCGGCGGGAGCCGAGCATTTCGCGATCCAGGCCTATCCGGGGCAGCTGTCCGAAACCCTGCCTTGGGAAAACGGCCAGACCCTGACGCTGCGGCCGATCCGGCCCGAGGACGAGGGCCGGCATCTCGATTTCTTCCACCGGCTCGATCCGGAGGACGTGCGCATGCGCATGTTCAGCGCCCGCCGCACCCTGGAGCACAGCGAACTGGCCCGCCTGACCCAGATCGACTACGAGCGCGAGATGGCCTTCGTCGCGACCCTCCTGAATGCGGATGGCACCGAGGAAACCATAGGCTCGGTGCGCGGCATCAGCGACCCCAACAACGAGGAAGCCGAATTCGCCGTCATCATCCGCTCGGACATGAAGGGCAAGCACCTGGGCTGGATCCTGATGGACAAGCTGATCCGCTACCTGCGCTCCCACGGCACCCAGCGGGTGGTGGGCACCATCCTGAAGGAGAACCGGGGCATGCTGGACCTGGCGCGCGCGCTGGGCTTCAGGATATCGCTCCACCCCGAGGACCCCGACCTGCGCTGGGCCGAGCTGGAGCTGCAGCCAGCAGGCCATCCGGACTGAGGCGCAGGCAAGCTTGCGGCATTGCGGCATTAATTGACAGAAATCATCGAGACTCCCATACTGGTCCGTGACCGCCTTGCGGCACCTTGCTGGTCCTTGCCTGCCGGCACGGACCCAGCTCCGCCAACAGAACCAGGAACCTCGACACGATGATGCACCCAGACCAGTCCCTTGCCTTGGCCAAGTCCCAACTCGCCTGCTTCACGACGCTCGGCCGGCAATGGCTCGACTGCGGCGAACAGCTGGCAGCGCTCCAGCTCGGAACGGGCAAATCGGCACTGAAGGACTGCGCTGCCTTCACCCACGAGCTGATGGCCGTGCGCTCACCTGAACACCTGTGGTCGGTCTGCGGCATCGCCAGCGGTCCCGCGCTGGCGAAGGCCGATGCCTACGGCCGCCAGCTGCACGAGATCCTGTGCCAGGCCTGGACGGCCTGGAGCCAGTTCAGCGCGGACCATGCTGCCGATATCCAGCGGTCCTTCAGCTCCCTGCTGGAAAATGCCGGAAAGAATATTCCGCAGGCTCCGGGCACGGCAGCGGCGCTGCTCCAGCAGTGGATCGCGGCCGCCACCTCCGGCATGGAATCGACGCAGAAGGCTGCCATGCACCTGGCCGAAGTGGCCGACGCCAACTGGACAGCGCTCAGCCGCCACGCGGGAAAGCCTGAATAGGGCCGCCGCCGGCCGCCGCCGCTCTGCCGGCATAATGTTCTGTTTTGGTCAACCCCTTTGCAGGATTTTTCATGAGCAGCATCAAGACCGTCGGCATCGTGGGTGCCGGCACCATGGGCAACGGCATCGCGCAGGCCTGCGCGGTCAGCGGCATCCGCGCCGTGATGGTCGACATCAACGAAGCCGCTGTCGCAAAAGGCCTGGCGACCATCTCGGGCAGCCTGGAGCGCTTGCTCAAGAAGGACAAGATCAGCGCCGGAGAACGTGATGCCGCGCTGGCGCTGGTGCAGGGCTCGACGAGCTACGACGACCTCAAGTGCGCCGACCTGGTGATCGAGGCAGCGACCGAGAACCTCGATCTCAAGCTGCGCATCCTGCGCCAGCTCGACGGCCTGCTGCCGGCCGAGACCCTGATCGCGAGCAACACCAGCGCGATCAGCATCACCCAGCTGGCCGCAGTGACCTCGCGTCCCGAGCGCTTCATCGGCATGCACTTCTTCAACCCGGTGCCCATGATGTCGCTGATCGAGGTGGTACGCGGCCTGCAGACCAGCGACTCCACCCATGACGCCGTGCGCGATCTGGCGCTGCACCTGGGCAAGACGCCGATCAGCGTCAAGAACGCCCCGGGCTTCGTCGTCAACCGCATCCTGATGCCGATGATCAACGAGGCCTTCTTCGTGCTGGCCGATGGCGTCGCGTCCGCCGAGGACATCGACGCCGGCATGAAGCTGGGCTGCAACCACCCGATCGGCCCGCTCGCGCTGGCCGACATGATCGGGCTCGACACCTGCCTGGCGATCACCACCTTCTACTTCAACGAGTACCAGGACAGCAAGTTCCGCGCCGCTCCGCTGCTCAAGGAACTGGTCTACGCCGGCCGCCTGGGCCGCAAGACCGGTCGCGGCGTCTACAGCTACTGATGAGCGACGCCCGGATCGAGCACAGGCTGGCCGACCTCGAGATCAAGTCCAGCCTGGCCGACGACCTGCTCGACCAGCTCAACCAGCTGGTCTGGCGCCAGCAGCAGCAGATCGACCAGCTGCAGCGCGAGCTCGCTGCGCTGCGCGACCAGCTGCGCGACAGCGCCACGCCCGTCTTTCGCAGCCTGCGCGACGAACTGCCGCCGCATTACTGAATCCGGCCCGCATGAGCCACTACACCACTGCCCACCTCGGCGCGCTGCCGATCAGCGACCTGGCCTGCGCGCAGGCGGCTGTCGCCATGGCCAACAGCCTCGCGGAGCGTGCCGGACTGAGCCTGCAAGCCCCGCCCCCCGCTCCCACGACCTGCTGCGGCCGTGGCTGCAACGGCTGCGTCTGGGAAGGCTATTTCTCGGCCATCGCCTATTGGCGAGACGAAGCACTGCTGCTGCTTTCCAGCCAAGACTAGGTGCAGCAATCTACCAAATCCTGATGCCATTTTTCGCAAAGGCGGCTAATATGGGCACGCCATGCGACCTCACAAGCTTTTTGCCCCGACCTGGCTGCGCAGCCTGCCTCGCAGCCCGTCGGCCTGGCTGACCGGCCTGCTGCTGGCGACATTGCTGGGCTGGTCGCTGGCCCAGTCCGGCATCGACCGCACCCAGTCGCTCGCGCAACAGCGCTATGGTGCCTCGGGCGCGGCCACCGTCGGCAACTGGCGCCAGATGCTCGACGAGGCGCGCGACCTGCCCGATGACGGCAAGCTCAAGGCGGTCAACACCTTCTTCAATCGCAGGCTGCGCTACAGCAGCGACCAGGCGGTCTGGGGCATGCTCGAGTACTGGGCCACTCCGCTCGAGTTCATGGGCCGCGCGGAGGGCGATTGCGAGGATTTCGCCATCGCGAAGTACATCTCGCTGCTGCTGCTGGGCGTGCCGCCCGAGAAGCTGCGCCTGATCTATGTCCGCGCACGCTTCGGCAGCGCCAGCAGCACGAACAGCGAGGCGCACATGGTGATGGGCTA
>JBDLTM010000019.1:0-17165 GCA_039805805.1 Pseudomonadota bacterium
GACCTTCGGGCTCTGGCGCGCCGACAACAAGTCCGAGCTCAGGATGGACGAGCAGTTCCGCCATGCCGTGATGATCTCGACCCGCGGCCAGGGCGGCAAGAACGCCGAGGTGGTCGCGGGCGTCGACAGCTTCAAGGAGACGATGAAGCTCAACGATCCGCGCTTGCTCGACATCGTTCCCGAGCCCTGGTGGGGCGGCCCGACCGCCGTCATGGCGACGATCTTCCCGAGCGTGATCATCCAGCAGCAGGTCAACAGCGTCTCGACCCGCCATATCCAGCCCAACGGCCACGGCTCCTTCGACTTCGTCTGGACGCATTTCGGCTTCGAGGACGACACGCCCGAGATGGAGCAGCGCCGCCTGATCCAGGCCAACCTGTTCGGCCCGGCCGGCTTCGTGAGTGCCGATGACGGCGAGGTGATCGAGTGGTCGCAGGAAGGCTTCGAGCAGAAGCCGGCGCACCGCACGCTGATCGAGATGGGCGGCCACGAGATCGGCGACACCGACCACATGGTGACCGAGACGCTGATCCGCGGCATGTACCACTACTGGCGCCAGGTGATGGGGGAATAAGGATGATCGACTTCAAGACCTACTTCGAGCTGCTCAATCTCTACAGCGACTATGCGATGGCCTGCGACTCGGCCGACTGGGAGCGCTGGCCCGACTTCTTCGTCGAGGACGGGAGCTACCGCCTGCAGCCGCGCGAAAACTTCGAGCAGGGCCTGCCGCTGTGCCTGCTCGCGCTGGAGAGCCAGGCCATGATCCGCGACCGCGTCTACGGGGTCAGGGAGACCCTCTACCACGATCCCTACTACCAGCGCCACATCGTCGGCACGCCGCGCATCCTGAGCTTCGAGCATGACGCCAGCGGCGGCGAGCGCATCGTGGCCGAGGCCAACTATGCGGTGATCCGCACCAAGTACGACGGCGAGTCGACCGTCTTCAACGCCGGCTTCTACCGCGACGAGATCGTGCGCACGCCCGAGGGGCTCAGGCTGCAGTCGCGCCTGTGCGTCTACGACAGCGAAATGATCGCCAACTCCATCATCTACCCGATCTGAGGCCAAAAATGAGTGAAAACTGGATCGACGCAGCGGCGCTCGACGCCATCCCCGAAGGCGACGTGATCGGCGTCAACCTGGCTGGCAAGGAGATCGCGCTCTACGAGGTCGAGGGCGAGATCTACGCCACCGACAACCTGTGCACGCATGGCAAGGCGCGCATGAGCGATGGCTTCCTGGAGGGGCGCGAGATCGAATGCCCGCTGCACCAGGGCAAGTTCGATGTCTGCAGTGGCAAGGCGCTGTGCTCGCCCTTGACCGAGGACATCCACACCTACCCGGTGCGGATCGAGAACCGGCGCGTGATGCTCAGGCTCGACTGAGCGCGCTCGCCGCAGTCGGACGGTGCCGACTGCGGACGTGGTGCCGGCTGGCTTCAGTCGCGCGGACGGGCCAGGAACTCCAGCGCCATGCCGGCCATGGCCTTGGTGCCGGCCCGCATCATGTCCTCGTCGAAGTCGAAGGCCGGGTTGTGGTTGGGCGCGGCGGTCGCGGGCTCCTTGCCGGGCGGCGGCGCGCCAACCAGGATGTAGACGCCCGGGATCTCCTTCTGGAACTCGGAGAAGTCCTCCGACGCCATCAGCTTGGTTGCCGGCACGGCCTTGCCGTCGCTGACCTTGTTGAGGACCGGAACCATGGCGTTCATCAGTTGCTCGGGGTTGACCGTCGCGGAATAGCCGCCCGGCGGGAAGACTACCTCGGCCGTCGCGCCGTTGGCCTCGGCGATCAGCCTGGACATCTTGACGATGCGCTCCTTGGCCTCGCGGCGCATGCCTTCGTCGAAGGTGCGCAGCGTGCCCTCGAGCTCGACGCTTTCCGGGATGATGTTGTTGCGGTTGCCGCCGATGAACTTGCCGATCGACAGCACAGCGGGCTCCTTGCTGATATCGAGCTGGCGCGACACGATGGTCTGCAGCGAGTTGACCAGCTGCGCGCCGACCGAGATCGCGTCGACACCGTTCCAGGGCATCGCGCCATGCGTCTGCTTGCCCTTGATTCGGATCCTGACGACGTCGGACGAGGCGAACACCGGGCCGGTCTTGTAGCCGATGACGCGCGGCATGTTGGGGATCAGGTGGGCGGCGAAGATCGCCTCGGGCTTGGCCGCGAGCGCGCCGTCGGCGATCATGGCGGCGGCGCCGAACTTCTCGCCTTCCTTGAGCTCGTGCGGCGCGCCTTCCTCGGCCGGCTGGAACACCAGCACGATGGTGCCGTTGATCTGCTCGCGCATGCCGGCGAAGACCTCGGCGGCACCCATCAGCATCGCGGTGTGGCCGTCATGGCCGCAGGCGTGCGCCACCGGCACCTCGGCGCCCATGTACTTCTGGCGCTGCTTGGAGGCGAACGGCAGGCCGCTGGCCTCGGGCACCGGCAGCGCGTCCATGTCGGCGCGCAAGGCGACCGTGCGGCCCGGCTTGCCGCCCTTGAGCACGCCGACCACGCCGGTGCCGCCGAGGCCCTCGCGGACCTCGTAGCCCAGCGCGCGCAGATGCCTGGCGACATAGGCGGCGGTCTTGATTTCCTGGCCCGAGAGCTCTGCGTTCTGGTGGATGTGGCGGCGCCACTCGACCATCTTCGGCTGGATCCGGTCGACTTTCTGCTTGAGTGCCTCGATGGACTCGCTGCTCAGGCTTTGCGCCTGGGCCACGGGTACTGCCAGCGATGCGGCGGCCAAGAGGGCGGCCGCGATGGATGAAATCCGGAACTGGTTCATGCTTGTCTCCTTGTCGTTCTTCCGAAGGCCGTCCAGGTGATACCCTTCCAGGGGCGAACGGTGATCGTGATGGTACCGCTAATCCCGCAAAAATGCACAAAATATTCAGAATGAATGATTGATGCGGCATGTGATAGCGTGAGCCAGCCGCTTTGGCAAGGACGAATCGCTCCGCGCTTCGCAGCTCGAAGGCACCGTGCTGAAAATTTTCAAGGATCCAGGCGGTTGCAGTCTTGCTCGTTTCAGGCAGACTGGGGGCACGCCGTCTGACTTCCGTCATTGCGCCCATGTCGTCGTATCCCCTGCCCGTCCTGTCCGGACTGATCCTGCTGCCAGCGCTTGCGTGGCTGGCGGGCGTCGCCTGGGAGCGGCGGCGCGCTCGCGCGCGCTCGGGAGGGCAGGGCTGGCGCGACCCTGTCAGCGGTGTCTATTCCCGGACCCTGCTGCTGGAGCTTTTCAGCCGCCAGCTGTCGCTGGCGGCGCGGCTGCAGCATCCGGTTTCGGTGCTGATGGTCGAGTTCGACGGCCCGCACACGCCGGCCATGTGCCAGGCGCTGGCGCAGCGACTGGCTGCGCGCGTGCGTGAGTACGACCTGCTGGGGCGGTGGGAAGAGGGCCGCTTCCTGCTGGTCCTGCCCGACGCCGATGTCGGCTCGGCGCTGGTGCTGGCCCAGGATCTCTGCGACGGCCAGACCCGTCACCCGCCGCCGCCCGGTGCCGAGCCAGACAGGGCCAGCGTGAGCGTGGGAGTCTACTCGCGCCGGCCGGTGCTGCGCGAATCTCCAGCCGAGCTGGCGCTTGCGATGGCCGCTGCGGCACAGCGCGCGCTCGACGCGACCCGGGCCGACGGACCCGGCCGTGTCGAGGTCGAGCCTTGAGCGTTCAGCGCTGCGCGGCCCAGCGCACCAGCGCTTCCAGTGCCGGCCTGGCCGCTCGCGCGTTGTCGTGGTTGACGATCGCGACCAGCACCCGGCGCTGGCCGTCGCGGCCATGCACATAGCCGGCCAGCGCCTGGACGTCGCGCAGGCTGCCGGTCTTGAGGTGGGCCTGCCCGGCCTCGACCCCGCTGCGCCGCAGCGTGCCATCGAGGCCGCTGGCGGGCAGCGATGCAGCCAGGTCGGGCATCAGGCCCGACTGCCAGGCCTGCTGCAGCAGCCGCGCCAGGGCGCCGGCACTCAGCCGGGTGTCGCGGCTCAGTCCGCTGCCGTTGCCGATCCCGCTCGGCAGGCTGTCGGCGCCGAGCCGCTCGCGCCACCAGCGCTCCAGCGCCAGCCGCGCCTCGTCCCAGCCGGCGGGTGCGCCATCGCGCCCGGCGCGGCCCAAGGTCAGCAGGATCTGCTGCGCCATCACGTTGTTGCTGAACTTGTTGGTCTCGCGCACCACCTCGGCCAGCGGCGGCGACTCGAAGCCCAGCAGCAGCCGTGACTGTGGCGGCAGAGCGCCGTCGCGCACCTGGCCGTCGAGCTGGCCACCCAGCGCCTGCCACATGCCGGCCACCGCGCGCGCCGCCATCCGGCCTGGTTCCGGGTGGGCGATCGGCCATTCACGCGCCCCGCAGGCGGCCGGATAGCGGCCGTCGAAGCTCGGACGCAGCGCGTCGGAGAAATCCGCTCGCAGCGCGCCGCGCCAGTCGCCGCAGGTCGCGGAGTCCTGCTCCAGCGGCACGCTGGCGGGCAGCTCGACTCCAGCCAGCGGCGGCTCCAACGTCAGGCGCGCGACGCCGGCCTCGGGGTCGGGCGTGAAGCCGAACACCTGGCTGCGGTAGTTGACCAGCAGCGCGTCGGGCGCGGCGTTGTAGGGCTTGAGCGGTTCGCCGTCGAAGGCGCCCGGGTCCGTCTCGGGAATCGCGAAGGCACTGCGATCCAGCACGATGTCGCCCGCGATGCGCCGGATACCCAGGCCCTGCACGCGGCGCAGCAGCAGCCAGAGCCGCTCGCTCACCAGCTTGGGGTCGCCATCGCCCTGCAGGTAGAGGTTGCCGTGCAGCACGCCGTCGCGCAGCGTGCCGTCGCGGTAGACCCGTGTCTGCCAGCGGAAGTCGGGGCCGAGCCGGTCCAGCGCGGCATAGGTCGTGACCAGCTTGAGCGTCGAGGCCGGATTCACCAGCACGTCGGCGCGCCAGGTCAGCAGCGGCGCTGCCGCCTGCCGCGTGTCGAGCACGACGGCCGCCAGCGCCTCGGCCGGCATCTTGGCGCGCGCGAGCAGGCCCGCGACCTCGGGCGGCAGCTGCGCCTGCGCTGCGCCAGCCAGGGCCAGCAGGCCGGCAGCCAGCAGTTTTCGGATTCGGAATCGCTCCAGCATGGCGGTGATTATGAGTGCCGGGGATAATCACGCCATGCCCGTTTCCGCCGCGCCCCTTTCGTCGACTTCGTCCATCTCGCCCTACGCCGACCTGCCCGCCACCCTCAAGCCCGGCGCGAAGGTGCTCGCGCTCGATACCAGCACCGACCGCCTCAGCGTCGCGCTGGGCAGCCCGGACCGGCCCGAGGGCTGGCTGCTGCACGAGGGCGCGGGTGGCGCCCAGGCCTCGGCAGCGCTGATCCCGCTGATCCGCTCGCTGCTGGAGCAGGCGGGCTGGACGCTGGCCGAGCTGGACGCGATCGCCTTCGGCCGCGGTCCGGGCAGCTTCACCGGCCTGCGCACCGCCTGCGCGGTGGTGCAGGGGCTGGCGGTGGCGGCGCGCCCGGGCGGCATTCCGGTGCTGCCGGTCGACACGCTGCAGGCGGTCGCCGAGCAGGCGCGCTGGCAGCTCGGGCAGCGCGGCGAGTCCTGCCCGGACCGGATCGTCGCGGCGCTCGACGCGCGCATGGACGAGCTCTACGTGGCCGAATTCGACTTGGCCGGCCAACTGCCGCGCGCGGCCGGCCGGGCCTGGCTCAGCGCGCCCGAGGCGCTGCAGCTGGCCGACGGCTGGCCTGAGTCCGGTACTGGTCCGTCTCCGCTGCTGGCCGGCAACGCGATGGCGGTCTACGGCGCCCGCCTGCCCGCCGCCTGGCAGGCCGCGCAGCAGGAAAGCGCCTGGCCGACCGCCGCCGCCATGCTCAGGCTGGCGCCCGCGCTCTGGGCCGCCGGCGCCGCGGTGCCGGCCGCGGCGGCGCAGCCGCTCTATGTGCGCGACAAGGTCGCGCAGACCACCGAGGAACGAGAGCGCATCAAGGCCGAGAAGTTGGCGGCCGCTGCTGTGGGCGCAGGAGCCGGCTCGTGAGGCTGGCCTCGACGCCTGCCGGCGGGGACGGCTTGCCGGGCTGGCTGACTGGCGGGGCCGATGCCCCCGGCCGGGCCTGGGCGCTGGTCGGCATGGACGAGGCCACGCTGCCGCTGGTGGCCGAGGTCGAGCGCGCCAGCCATCCCCATCCCTGGGGCGAGGGCCATTTCCGCGATTCGATCGGGGCCGGCTACTGGTGCCAGCTGCTCGTCACGCCCCCCTTGCCAGGCGATCCGCCCGAGTGGGTGGATGGGCCGCGCCTGGCCGATGGCCGCCTGCTGCTGGCCTATCTGGTCGCGATGCCGGGCTATCTCGAGACCCATCTGCTCAACATCACCACCGTGCCGCGGCAGCGGCGCCAGGGCTGTGCCCGCCTGCTGCTGGAGGCGCTGCAGGCCTGGTCGCGGCTGCAGGGCGCTGAATGCCTGTGGCTCGAAGTGCGCGCCAGCAACGAGGGCGCGCGCGCGCTCTACGAACAGATCGGCTTTCGCCAGGTCGGCCACCGGCGCGACTACTACCCGGCCGACGATGGCCAGCGCGAGGACGCCGTCATCATGAGCCTGGAGCTCGTTCAGCCCGATCCGGTTGCCGAAGCATCAGCCAAGGCCGGGGAGGGCGCGGCATGAGCGAGATCGCACCGCTGCCGCGGCTCGATCAGCGCCATGCCGCCATGCTGGCCGAGATGGGCGTCAACGTCTGGTGGCAGGAGGCGTCGCTGCAGCCTCCGCCAGCTGCCAAGCCCGCCGCCGCTGCGGTGCGGGGCGCAGTGGGCACCGGGCCGGTTGGCTCGCGCGTGCTGCGTCCCCCCTCCGGCCAGGAGCCTGTTCCAGCGCAGCAGATGCCGGCCCGCCTGGCAGCGAACCCGCCACGAACTGTGTCGCCGGGCGCTGATCAGGCTCAAGTCTCTCCAGCGATGGCGGCTGTGCATCCACCCGCTGCACAGCGGCCTGCAGCGCCTGCCGCAGCACCGGCGCTGGTTTCTGCTCCGGCGCCCCGCGCCCGCGCGCGCGCCGTCATTCCGCTCGCCGAGGTGCCGGCCGATCAGGCCGCGCTGGCCGATGCGATCCGCGCCTGCAGCGCCTGCGACCTCGGAGCGCGCCGGCGCCACGCGGTGCCCGGCATGGGCGATCCGGCGCCCGACTGGCTGATCGTCGGCGAGGCGCCGGGCGAGGAAGAGGACCGCCAGGGTCTGCCCTTCGTCGGCCGCGCCGGCCAACTGCTCGACCGCATGCTGGCCGCGATGGGGCTGGACCGCCAGCACAAGGTCCACATCGCCAATGTGATCAAGTGCCGCCCGCCGCACAACCGCAACCCCGATCCGGTCGAGATCGCGCAGTGCGAGCCCTGGCTGCTGCGCCAGGTCGAGCTGCTGCAGCCCCGCATCATCGTCGCGCTCGGGCGCTTCGCCGCGCACACGCTGCTCGCGCACAGCCCGGCCTTCGCCAGCCCCGAGGCACTGCGCCAGCTGCCGCTGGGCAAGCTGCGCGGCCGCGTGCACGAGGTCGAGATCGCGGGACGCCGCCTGCCGCTGGTGGTGAGCTACCACCCGGCCTACCTGCTGCGCAGCCCGGGCGAGAAGGCCAAGTCCTGGGCCGACCTCTGCCTGGCGATGGACGCCTTCGGGCAGCTGCCGCCGTGCGGCTGAGACCTCCTCGCTAACCCCGCTGACGCCGGCGGAGTCAGCCTTCTCCCAGCGACACCCCGATCTGTCTTGCCGTGCGCAGCAGCGGATGATCGAGCGGCACCCGGCGCGACTGGTGCGCGACCTCGGCCAGCGGGATGCTGGCCAGCCGCTCGCACTGCAGCGTGACCATGCGGTTGAAGCGTCCGTCCATCACCAGCTGCGCGGCCTGGTTGCCGAACTGGGTCGCCAGCACGCGGTCGAACGGGGTCGGCGAGCCGCCGCGCTGCACATGGCCCAGCACGGTGGCGCGCACCTCGCTGGCCAGCAGCGGCTGCAGCTGCTCGCGCAGCGCGTGCGCGACGCCGCCGAGGCGGATCGGGTCCGGGCTGTCGGCCACCCGGCGCTCGACCGTCAACTCGCCGCCGCGCGGCTTGGCGCCTTCGCCGATGCAGATGATGCTGTGACGGCCGCGCCGTTCGCGCTCGCGGCAGACCGCCGCCACCGCCTCGACCGAGTAGTCGATCTCGGGCAGCAGGATCACGTCGGCCGCGCCCGCGATGCCGGCCTCGAGCGCGATCCAGCCCGCGTAGCGGCCCATGGTCTCGACGATCATGACGCGGCCGTGGCTCTGGCCCGTGGTCTGCAGCCGCTCGATCGCGTCGGTGACGGTCGCGACCGCGGTGTCGAAGCCGAAGCTGCGCTCGCAGCCGACGATGTCGTTGTCGATTGTCTTGGGCACGCCGACCACCGGCAGCCCGCGCTGGGCCATGCCGTGCGCGATCGCCATCGTGCCATCGCCGCCGATCGCCACCAGCGCGTCGAGCCCGAGCGCGCCCGCATTCGCCAGCGCCTGCGTGGCGCTCGCCTCGTCGCGCAGCGGATTGGCCTTGTTGCTGGTGCCCAGCATGGTGCCGCCCTGCATCAGGATGCCGCTGACGCTGTCCCAGTCGAGCGCCCGGGTCTGCGGCGCCTCGCCCATCAGGCCGGCGAAGCCGTTGCGGATGCCGACCACCTCGGCGCCGCACTGGCGCAGCAGCGACTTGGTGACCGCGCGGATCACCGCATTGAGTCCGGGGCAGTCGCCGCCGCCGGTGAGTACCGCTATGCGCATGGTGGCCCTCCTGTCCTGGCCCGGCTGCGGGCCGCCGTCACGGAATTGACTGGCTGCGCGGCCACAGCGCCCACAGCTCGAGCGGCTGCTTGAGGCCGGCCGCCAGCGTGTAGGCTTGGTCGCCCCAGCCGGTGAAGTAGTCGGCGCGCACCGCGCCGACGATGGCGCTGCCGGTGTCCTGCGCCAGCACCAGCTTCTCGAACTGGGCCGCCGGGCCGTTCGAGCGCAGCCAGACTGGCGTGCCGTAGGGAATGCTGTCGCGGTCGACCGCGATCGAGCGGCCCGGCGTCAGCGCCACGCCCTGGGCGCCGCGCGGGCCGAAGCGCGCCTCGAGCTCGCCGAGCGCTTCCTCGCGGAAGAACACCACGCGCGGGTTGGCCGCCAGCATCTCGGGCACTCGCTGCGGGTTCTGCTGCGCCCAGGCGCGGATCGCTTCCCAGGTTCCGCTGCTGATCAGCTTGCGATCCAGCAGCCAGCGTGCCACGCTCTGATAGTTGTGACCGTTGTTGCCGGCGTAGGCCAGCCGCACCTGGCGCCGGCTGCCGTCGGGCTCGGTGATGTTGATGCGGCCCGAGCCCTGGATCTGCAGCAGCAGCGCATCTATGGGGTCGGCCAGCCAGGCGATCTCCTGGCCGCGCAGCGCGGCCTGTGCCTGCGGCGAGCGTTCCATCTCCTGCCGGCTGTACCAGGGCGAGCCGTTCTTGACTCCGGACGGCAGGCGGTACAGCGGCACGCCGAAGCCGGCGCCAGGCAGGCGGCTGGCGTTCATGACCGGCTCGTAGTAGCCGGTCAGCAGGCCCTTGGCTTCGCCGGCCGGCGCGCTCAGGCGGTAGGGCTGCAGCCGCCGCATCACCCATTCATGCTGCTCCTCGGCGCTGCCGAGCGTGAGCTGGCGCACCTCTGCACAGGCCGGACCGAAGCCGGGCGCGGGACGCTCGCAGCTGCGCAGCCAGGCATTCCAGGCCTCGTGCAGCGCGTCATAGCCCCAGCCTGGCAGCTCGCTCCAGCGCGCCGGTGTCCAGACACTCTTGCCGCGCGCGATCGGCGCCGGCAGCGGCTGGCTGTCGGCCCATTGCCAGGCTTGGGAGGTCTGCGGCGTGACGACGGCGGTGCGCGTTCCGCTGACCGGCACCGGCGTCGGGGGCAGGCTGGCCTGGCGCGGCGGTTCTACCGTGCTGCAGGCGGCCAGCAAGGCGGCGCAGCCGGCCAGCAGCGCATGGCGCAGCCCGCTCAGGGCAGGATGACGGTTTCCCTGGCCGGTGACAGCGCTGATCCAGGTCGGGATGATCGGACGGTTCATCGGAAAATTCTCTCACGCCCAGCCTGGCCCTGCACGCTGCCGCGAGCTCTTGCTTCAGAGCCGGCGGTGCTGCAGGGCCGGCAGCTGCTGCCGCACCGACTGCAGCCTGGCTGGGTCGATCTCGCAGACCACCATGCCCGCGCCGGTCGCGTGCTGGCCCAGGACGGATCCCCAGGGATCGATGATCATGGTCTGGCCCCAGGTCTGGCGGCCGTTCTCGTGCAGGCCGCCCTGAGCGCTGGCGATCACGTAGGACTGGTTCTCGATCGCCCGGGCGCGCAGCAGCACCTCCCAGTGCGCCTGGCCGGTGGTATGGGTGAAGGCTGAAGGCACCACGATGATGTCGGCGCCCAGTTGGCGGTAGAGCTCGGGGAAACGCAGGTCGTAGCAGACGCTCAGGCCGACGCGCCAGTCCTGTCCGCCCTGGTCGTGCAGCGTGAAGGCGGTGGGCTGCTCGCCGGCGACCAGCGCCGCGGCCTCGTCGTAGCGCTCGCGGCCGTTGTCGTAGCGGAACAGGTGGATCTTGTCGTAGCGCGCCGCCACCTTGCCCCTGGGGTTGTAGACCATGCAGGCGTTGGCGGCGCGCTCCGGATCGTCGATCGCCATCGGCAGCGTGCCGCCGACGATCCAGATGCCGAGCTCGCGCGCCGTGTCGGACAGGAAGTCCTGCACCGTGCCCAGCCCCGGGGTCTCGGCCAGCAGCAGCTTGTCGCGGTCGTTGCGGCCCATGAAGCAGAAATACTCGGGCAGCACGGCGAGCTCGGCGCCGGCGGCAGCGGCCTGGTCGAGCAGGCGATGGGCCTGGGCCAGGTTGTGGTCCACGCTGATTTCCGAGACCATCTGGATGGCGGCGACTTTCATGGTTCTCCTCCTAGGTTCTTGTCCTGTAGCTTAGCGGGGTTGCGCTGGACTTTCTCGACTTTCGGGTCATACCAGGATCCGCTGACGTGAAACTGCTGGGTGGCGGCCGCCTGCAGCGGCTTGCCGATGAGGTATTGGGCCACGAAGCTGCTCAGTCCGATGGCCGGATTGAACAGTCCCGCCATCAGCGAGGCGCCGCCCGCGTTGAGCTCCGGGACCACGATCGCGGTCAGGTCCTGAGTCTCGCGCTCGAGGTCGGCCGAGCCCTTCAGCAAGACCGCGGCGTTGACGCCCTTCATCTGCAGGTTCTCGCTGCTGATCACGCCTTGCTCGATGCGGGCATCGCCGCGCACCAGGTCGAAGGCAAAGCCCTGGCTGAAGATGTCGCGGAAATCCAGCGCCAGCCGGCGCGGCAGCGCCTGCAGGCTCAGCACGCCGAGCAGCTTGGCCAGGCCCGGGTCGGCCTGAAGGAACTGGCCGCGCTCGAGGTCCAGGCTGAGCTCGCCATCCAGGCTGGGCGGATGCAGCGCCAGCGGCGAGCCCTGCCAGCCGACCTGGCCGCTGATCGAGCCCCTGCCGCCACGCACCACGCCCGGCATGCCCAGGCGCGAGAGCAGCGCGCCGGCGTCGCCGATGTCGAGCCTGAGCTGCAAGGCCGTGCGGCGCTGAGTGGCATCGCCGCCCCGGGGCGGCGCCGCAATCGCCCAGTTGCCCATGGCCTGCAGCCTCGCTTCTGGCGCGATCAGGTTCAGCTTCTCGAGCTGCCAGACGCTGCCGTTCTGGCGTTGCGCTGGGGCCGGCATGCGATTGAACGCCAGGATCTCGAGTCGGCCCAGCCGGCGGGCGCCAAGCTCGAAGTCCTCGACTTCGATGTCCAGCGCCGGCAGCCTGACCGGCGCCTGGTGCGTCAGCTGCTCGATCTCGCTGGCGGCGCTGTGCGGCAGGCTCAGGCGCTCCAGGCGGGCCTGGATGCGGCCCGGCGAGTCGGCATCCGCCGGCTGGAACTCGATCCGGCCCTTGAGCTGGCGCGCCGCGATCGTCCCGCGCCAATTTTCACGCTGCCGGCTGACATCGAGTTCGAGTTCGTGGAAGCTGCGGCCCTCGTGCTCGATGCGTCCGGCGCGCAGGCTCAGGCTGTCCGGCGAGTACTGCTGGCCGTCGCTGCCGGCTGCCGCAGCCGCCGGCTCGCCCTGCGCCTGCAGGATGTCGAATGCATCCTGCCAGTCGTCCAGCGAGACCTGCTCGAACGCCAGCCGCGCCTGCACGCCTCGCGCCGGCAGCGCCGCGCGCGGGACCCCGAGCGCGAGCGCGCCGCGCAGCACCCGGGTCTGATCGCCCTGGTGCTCTCGCTCGTAGCGCACGCTCAGCAGCGGCTGGCGGACCGCGCCGAGCTCCAGGCTCAGCTGGTCGTGCCAGCCGGGCTTGTTGCCGGGCTGGGGGCTGATCTCGAAGCGCATCGGCAGGGACGCCTCGGCGCTCTTTCCCAGCGGTGCCGGCAGCGCGAGCGCCAGGCCCTGCAGGCTTGAGCTGACCTCGACCGCCGTGCTGGCGCCCCTGAATTCGAGCTGCACCTGATAGGGCGTTGCGCCGCTGGCGACACGGCCCAGAGCGGCCAGCGCCGGCCACTCCTTGGCGCCGCGCAGTCCTGCGGCGGTGGCGCTGCCCTGGCCACGGAAGCTCACCGCCGAGCCCTGGTTCGCTGCCATGCCGCCCTGGAACAACAGCTCGCCGCCGAGCAGCTGGGCTCGCGCCTGAGGCACGCTGAAGCCCTGCTCACTGAAGCGCAGCGATCCCCTCGTGCCGGCCAGCAGCGGCGTGTCGGGCGTGAACTGCATGTCGTTGCCCGTGAACTGCACCAGGCCCTCGACCTGGGTCTCGTCCACGTGATCGAGCGGCATGTCGAACTGGAGCTGGACCTGGGTCTGGCCCGTGATGCGGGCCTGCGCCAGCGCCTGCCCGGTCATGTCCAGCAAGGGCGAACGGTTGACGAAGGCCAGCGCGTCGGCAGCCGGGCCGGCGATGCGGCCCCGGATCTGCAGCACGGGCGAATGGGCCAGGTCCGGAATGCGGGCCTCGACCTGGCTGGCCTTGAGCTGCGGCAGGCCATCGATCTGGGCACGGCCTCTGACGATGGCCAGCGAATTGCCGTTGATCTGCAGTTCGCCGTCGACCTGGCTGAGCGCCGGCCAGGCGGGCTGGCCGGCGCTAGCGCGCAACGCCGGCACATAGTCGAGCTCGACCCCGGTCAGGCTGGCGCGCACGCTGAATTCGCCGCTGCCGGGCTTGTCGAACGGGAAATCCCACAGGTCGCCACGCACACGGAATCGGGCCGAGCTGGCCTGGCCGCGCCGCACGGCATCACGCACATAGTGCCTGGCCTCGGTCCCCACCTCCAGCGGCAGGTAGCGATGGACGCGCGCGCCGTTGGCTCGCGACAGCGTCGCATCCAGTTCGAGCCTTCCCGGGAATCGGCTGCCCGAAGCGCTGCGCCTGGGGTCTGTGGTCTGCCAGCG
The DNA here is from genome assembly GCA_039805805.1 of Pseudomonadota bacterium. Taxonomy (GTDB): domain Bacteria; phylum Pseudomonadota; class Gammaproteobacteria; order Burkholderiales; family Burkholderiaceae_C; genus Malikia. Next base: position 13,394 of record JBDLTM010000019.1, read on the forward strand.
CAGGCTGGCCTGGCCCTCGGCATCGGCATTGCTGAACCTGAGCTGGGGCAGGTCGACCTCGATCCGCTCGCCATCGACGCGCCAGCGCAGCGCTCCCCGCAGACGATCGAAGTCGAGCCGGGGTTGCTCGAAAACGCCCGGAAATTCCAGCGCGCCTTGTTCGAGCTGCAAGCTGGCCTGGCCACCCGCTTCGCTGGCATTGAAGTCGATGTCGGCGCCGCTGAGTCCGGGCCGGCCGTCCTCGCTGTCACCGGCGCGCAGGCTCAGTCCGCTGACCCTGCCCTTGGCCAGCCAGTGCCCTTGCGGCTGCTGGCTGGCGCGCCACTGCAGATCGAGCTGCTCGACCAGGCCGGCGGGCTGCAGGCGATCGAGCCACTGGCGGCCGGACAGCGGCAGCGGCAGGTGGCTGGCCAGCTGTCGAAGCGCGAGCAGGTCGAGCCGGTCGCCCTGCAGCAGCAGCTCGCGCAGCTCGCCCTTGCCATCGCGCGCCTCGCGATAGCGCAGATTGCCGCCCGACCAGCAGGTGCCAGCCTCGGTACGGAAGACCAGCTGCTGGGTCGCGACCTCGAGCGCACCATCTCCCTGCCGCAGTTCGATCCGGCCCCTGAGCTCCTGCAGCGCCAGCGGTGTCAGCGCTTCGCCCAGCCGCAACGCGAGCTGGCGCAGGTCGAGGTCGCCGGTGAAGCCGGTCCACTCGCCGCGCTCGAGCCCGGCCCAGAAACGCAGCGCACCGGCCCCTTCCTGCAGCTCGATCGCCTGCAGCGCGCCGGGGTCCAGGTACTGGCGCAGGCGGTCCAGCCTGAGCTGCCCGAAGTCACCGTATAGCTGGCCGCTCCAGCTGCGCAGCTGGCCGGCGCTCTCGAGCGACAGCAGCGGCTGGCGGAACTGGCCGCGCAGGCTGAAGCGACCGCCCCAGTCGGCCGGCGGTGTCGCGTCCAGCCGCAGCTGGTGCTGCTTGCCCGGGTTGCGAACGCGAAGCGTGACCGCGCTCAGTTCGAGCGGAGGCGCCTGCGGCCGCAGCTCGTCGCTCCAGCGCAGCACCCCATCGCGCAGCAGGAACTCGCGCTGCGAGAAGAACCAGTCGGCCGCGCCGCTCGGGCCTGCTTGCCCCGACAGCTCGATGCCGGCAGCCGTGATCACGCCATCCGCGCGTCGCCGCAGCTCGAGTTCGGGCGCATCGATGACGATCTGCTCGAAGCCCAGGCTCAGCAGCGAGCGCAGCGACAGGCTGCCCTGGATCTGCGGCAGGCGCAAGGACTCGCGCCCCTGGGCATCGAACAGGCGCACATCCGTCAGCTGGAGCAGCGGGAATGTGCCGGCAGATTCGGCCTGCAGGGCGCCGATCCGGACCTGAACCCCCAGCGACTGCGTGGCGGCTTGTTCCAGGTCAGCTTTCCAGTTTCCGATTCGAGGCACAATGACCCAGTGGAGGGCGCCCCAGCCCAGTGCAAACAGGCACCAGGCTGCCAGCAGCAGCCAGAGCAGGACGCGCGCCGATCCCGATGCCATGCGCAGCAGGGCGGAGGGACGACTGGAAACAGGATTCATAGGCTCGGAATTATGATGGTCAAGCACGCGGCTGACAGCGTCGCAGCAGAGCAATTGGTGGTCAAACATGCCGGTGCAGCCGAGCAGTCACGCTTCGTGACGCGCATCCGGCGCCGCTACGAGCAGGAACTCGGCCTGCTGCCGCCCGGTGCGCCAAGGCGCGAAGTCATGCTGCAGACGCTTGATTTGCTGCGCGCGCGCGGCCTCGATCTCGGCTCGGCGCTGCGGGTGCTGCGCCACCTGGTGCTCGAGCGCCTGGCGGTGCTCGATGTCGAATGCGAGGCGCCGCTGGCCACCGTGACCCTGGCTGTCACCGAACTGGCCGAGATCGCGCTCGACCAGGCGCTGGCGCAGGCGCTGCGCGAGCTCGACGAGCTGCACGGCGAGCCGCTCTACCAGGACATGTCGGTGCCGGCCGCGCAGGGCGTGGTGATGCGGCGCGCCTCGCTCTGGATCGTCGGCATGGGCAAGTTCGGAGCGCGCGAGCTCAACGTCTCGAGCGACATCGACCTGATTTACGTCTACGACAACGACGGCGAGACGGCCGGCAACTCGATCGGCCGCAACCGCATCACCAATCACGAGTATTTCGCCAAGGCGGTCAAGCGCGTCTACGCCACCGTCGGCGACATCACCGAGCATGGCCAGGTGTTCCGGGTCGACCTGATGCTGCGTCCCAACGGCAGCTCGGGGCCGCCGGCCGTCTCGCTCGGCGCGCTGGAGGAGTATTTCCAGGTCCAGGGCCGCGAATGGGAGCGCTTCGCCTGGCTCAAGAGCCGGGTCGTGGCGCCGACCGCCGCGGTGCAGGACGGCAGCGCGGGCCAGATGCGCGGCGTCGTGCTGCCCTTCGTGTTCCGCCGCTACCTCGACTACAGCGTGTTCGAGGCGCTGCGCAGCCTGCATCGCCAGATCCGCGACCACGCCAGCAAGCGTTCCGCCGGCCGGCCCGAGCGCGCGCACGACGTCAAGCTCTCGCGTGGCGGCATACGCGAGATCGAGTTCACGGTGCAGCTGCTGCAGGTGGTGCGCGGCGGCCAGTTTCCCGAGCTGCGCAAGCGTCCGACCCTGGTCGCGCTGCAGAGGGTGAGCGGCGCCAACCTGATGCCGGCCGAGACCGCGCGCCAGCTCGCCGAGGCCTATGACTTCCTGCGCCGGGTCGAACATCGCATCCAGTACCTCGACGACCAGCAGACCCATGTCCTGCCGACGCGCGACGACGATCTGGCCTGGATCGCGACCACCATGGGTTACGCCGACAGTTGCGCCTTCCTGCACGCGCTCGACGCCCACCGCGAGTTCGTCGCGCAGGAGTTCGACACCCTGCTCGGCAACCACGGCAACTGCAAGGGATGCAACGGCAACCAGCGCAACGGCGTCGAAAGCCTGCAGTCGGTCCAGACCCAGCTGCCGTCGGCGTTTGCCGCCAAGGTTGCCGCCTGGGTCGAGCACCCTCGCGTACTCGCGCTGCGCGAGGAGGCGCGCGCCAGGCTGGCGCGGCTGGTCGAGCGCACCGGCGCCTGGATCGAGGAGGGCCGGGTCAGCGAGCAAGGCGCGCTGCGCATGGCCGACTGGATCGAGCCGCTGCTGCGGCGCGAGAGCTATCTCGCGCTGCTGCAGGAGCGTCCCTCCGTCCACGAGCGCCTGCTGCGCATCTTCGGGGCCGCCAAGTGGCCGGCGCACTACCTGCTCAAGCACCCGGGCGTGATCGACGAGCTCGCCAGCCGCCAGCTGCTGGAGGAGCGATTCGATCCGGTCCAGTTCGAGGCCGAGCTCGAGGCGCGCAAGGACTCGCTGGCGCGGACCGGCGAGGACGACGACGAGGCGCTGCTCGACCTGCTGCGCCGTGCCACCCATGCCGAGACCTTCCGCACGCTGGCGCGCGACGTCGAGGGCGTGCTGAGCGTCGAGCAGGTGGCAGACGACCTCAGCGCGCTGGCCGACAGCGTGCTGCGCGTGACCGGGAGCTGGTGCTGGCAGCGCCTCAGGCAGCGCCACCGCGACGATCCGCGCCACGCCATCATCGGCTACGGCAAGCTCGGCGGCAAGGAGCTCGGCTACGGCAGCGACCTCGACATCGTCTTCGTCTACGAGGACGACCACGAGCGCGCGCAGGAGGTCTACGTGGCCTTCGTGCGCAAGCTGGTCAACTGGCTGACCGTCAAGACCGGCGAGGGCGACCTGTACGAGATCGACACCGCGCTGCGCCCCAACGGCAACTCGGGCC
>JBDLTM010000020.1:0-16646 GCA_039805805.1 Pseudomonadota bacterium
GTCGACCGCAGCCTGGTTCGCGGCTGCGTCGAATGCATACCGCCGCACGACTGGACCATCGGCGGCACGCCGGCCAGCGTGGTGCGCCAGGCCGAGATCGAGGCGCGCCGGCTCGCGGCCCAGTCATAAATTGCGACCTGGCCGGGGCTGGCGCCCGGGCCATGCTTCCCGTCATCACCGGCCAAGATGACTTCGAGCACCTGGCCGGACCAGCCCATCCGGGATTCTTGGCCCTATCAGGGGCCAGTCTTCCGGTACTCTTGGTGCCGCGGCCCGTAGGGCAGGGCGCCCGGATTCTTGGCGTAGAGCAGACGGCTGTTGGTGATGGCCGCGATGCTGTAGCTTTCGTCAAGCGCACTTGCCATGACTTGCTTGACCAGCGCCGAAACGAGCAGACCCGCCAGGCCCATGTTGTTGTTCTGGCGCTGTTCCTCGCTGGAAGCGCTGGCTTTGCCTGTCCAGAGCTCCTTGCCGGAGCGCAAGTCAACGAGCCGGCCTTCGGCCGTGACGATAGAAGCGCTTCCCAGCACGTAATATCTGGCCCCGTAGTCCTTGATGTCGATGTAGAGCGCGGCATCGGCGCCGAACACCTCGCGCAGCTTGGCCGGATCGACCTGGTGGATATCGTCGGCGACGCTCAGGCCGTTGGTCTTGAAATGTTCATCGACCAGGCTGATCGGAAGAACGTAGTAGCCAGACTCTGCGATGGGTGCCTGGACCTGTGAGTAGACGCTGTAGCTGGCGAGCACATCCGGGCTGCTGTTCCGGGGCAGCAGGACAAGGATGGACCTGGGGTCAGCCCGCTGGAATTCGGCATAGTCCTTGGGCGGTTTGCTGGCGCAGCCGGTCGCGAGCAGACCGGCGCAAAGTACGGCGGCGATATGGAACTTAGTGCTTCGCATCGAGCGCCTCCCGCTTGGCATTGCTTATGAGCTTGTCAATGTAGGGCGCCGATTCGGGGAAGCGCCGCTTTTCCTCCTCGAGTGCGAGCAGGAACTCTGTGTCGCGGCCGACCTTGCTGTACAGCATGCCCAGGTGCGCCATGTAGCCGGGCGGCAGGGCCGAGCCCCTGGCCTTTACTGCCTGTGCGTGCCGTTCCAGTACTTGAATCTGCGCATCTGGCGCTTCGCCCTTGAAGTGGACATAGACTTGGCGTTCGTATGGACCCCAGTCATAGAGCGGCTTGCTGGGGGTGGCGCAACCTTGGAGCAAGGCCAGGGCCACCAGAGTGGCCGGTATCAGGTGTCTGGTCATCGCATGACTTACTGCTGGGCCTTGAACGCGCCCGCATCTACCGCCGCCGACAGCTTGTCGACTGCCTCCCTGATCGCCAGGTCGAGCACCTTGCCGTTGAGCGTCGCGTCGTAGCTGGCGGTGCCGCCGAAGCCGATGATCTCGCGGTTCGACAGCGCATATTCGCCCGCACCTTGGACGGAGTGGATGACCTCGGAGGTTCCCACGTTGACGACGTTGAGCGTCACCTTGGCATAGGCGATCTGCTCCTTGCCGCGGCCCAGGATGCCGAAAAGCTGGTGATCGCCGACTTCCTTGCGGCCGAACTCGGTCACGTCACCGGTGATCAGGTAGTCAGCACCCTTGACTTGCCGTGCCTGATTCCTGATCTGGGCTTCCTGGCTGGCCTCACGCATGTTCTCGCGATCCAGCACGCCGAAGCGGTTGGACTGGTTCAGGTGTGCGATCAGGATGGTCTTGGACTGGTTGCCAAGCCGGTCGATGCCGTCGCTGAAAATGCCGCGCATGAAGGGAGACCGGTTCTCGAACTTGCCGATCGAGACGGGGACGCGCTTGCCGATATAGGGTGTCGCCGCTGCGGCGACCTGCTGTGTCTGGACTGTGCGGGAGGTTTCGGTGGCGCAACCGCTCAGCATGCCGAGGGCGCCCGCGATGAGCAGGGCTTGGATCCGCTTGGAGTTCATCATGTCAAGAAATTTCAAATTGATGATTCATCGCACTCTATCAGGTTAAGAGCTCGATTCGGCAGCGGCCCGCGATTCGACCCGGCTGGCCAGGCAGTAGCCCGGGTGCTGGCCGGTCAGCAGCAGGAACATCGCGAATGCCGGCCCCTGCATCTGGCGATCGTCACTGAGGCTTTCCAGCGCCTGCCAGGTGCGTGACTGCACGCCACCCCGGCTGCCGGTCTGCAGCGGGTAGCCCATCAGTTCGGCGGCCTGGGCCTGGCTCAGGCCTGCAGCCAGGCGCGCGGCCTTGAGTTGCTCGCCGCTCGGTGCCGGCATCTGAAGCGGAATGATCGTGCTCATGGGTCTCCTGTCGTGTTCCTGGGGCCTGATCGAGATCGTAGCGGCTGGCGCGCCGCCTGCGGCAGCAGGGCTGGCACAATCGCCCGTCCGCAAAGCTGCACCCCCGACCATTCCTGATGAAACCCATCCTAGACGGCACGCTGGGCATAGACTTCGGCACCTCCAATTCGGCCATGGCCTGGGCCGACGCCCAAGGCCAGGCGCGCCTGATCCCGCTCGAGGGCGAGGCGCTGGCGCTGCCCACCGCCGTGTTCTACAACGCCGAAGACCACAGCACCCACTTCGGCCGCGACGCCGTGGCCCAGTACCTGGCTGGCACCGAGGGCCGGCTGATGCGCTCGCTCAAGAGCCTGCTGGGCAGCTCCCTGCTGCAGGAGAAGACCGTCGTCAACGGCCAGAGCGTCAGCTTCCAGGACATCATCGCCCACTTCCTGGCCATGCTGCGCGAGCGCGCCACCCAGGCCCTGGGCGTGGCGCCCCGGCGCGTGGTGCTGGGGCGGCCGGTGCATTTCGTCGACGATGACCCGGCGCGCGACGCCGCCGCCCAGCAGTCGCTGCTGCAGGCCGCGCTGGCGGTGGGCTTCGAGCAGGTGTCGTTCCAGCTCGAGCCGATCGCGGCCGCGCTCGACTACGAGCGCCGGCTGGCGCGCGAGAGCCTGGTGCTGGTGGTCGACATCGGCGGCGGCACCTCGGACTTCACCGTGGTGCGTCTGGGGCCGCAGCGCATGGCCACCGCCGACCGCAGCGGCGACATCCTGGCCACCACCGGCGTGCACATCGGCGGCACCGACTTTGACCACAAGCTCAGCCTGGAGCACGCGATGCCGCTGCTGGGCTACCGCCACCTGGGGCCGCAGCAGCGCGAGGTGCCCAGCCGCGTCTTCTTCGACCTGTCCACCTGGCACCTGATCCACTGGCTGTATCAGCCGCGCGCGATCAGCCAGGCCCAGTCCCTGCGCAGCAACTATTCCGACCCGTCCCTGCACCAGCGCCTGATGACGGTGCTGGCGCAGCGCCACGGCCACCGCATCGCCCACGAGCTGGAGCAGGCCAAGATCCGCTGCTCGCAGCTTGACCACGGTACCGAGGTCGATCTGTCCTATGTCGAGCCGGGCCTGGGCGCGGCGATGGAAACGGCGGGCCTGCGCGACCACTTGGCCGCCCTGCTGGCGCGCACGGTGACCTGCGCGCGCGACTGTGTGCAGCGCGCCGGCCTGGACGACGGCGCGCTCGACGCGATCTACCTCACCGGCGGCTCGTCGGCGCTGCGGCCGTTCCAGCAGGCGCTGCAGGCCGAGTTCCCGGGCGTGGCGCTGGTCGAGGGCGACCTGTTCGGCGGCGTGGCGTCGGGGCTGGCCTACAGCCGGGGCTGAGCGCTGCAGTCCGAAACCCCGACGCGCCACCCGATCCGCTGCACCGTGGCAGGATAGGCAACCGAATTCATCTTCATGCGCCATCCATGACCACGCTCAACGTACTGGGTACCGAACTGCAGGCCTGCTCCTACGATCCGCTGACGGGCTACTTCCGCGACGGCTGCTGCAACACCGACGTGCACGACCACGGCACCCACGTGGTCTGCGCCCGCGTCACCGCCGAGTTCCTGGCCTTCTCGCGCAGCCGGGGCAACGACCTGGTCACGCCCCGGCCCGAGTACCGCTTCCCGGGCCTGCGCCCGGGCGACCGCTGGTGCCTGTGCGCGCTGCGCTGGAAGGAGGCGCTCGACGCCGGCGTGGCGCCGCCCGTGCAGCTCGAAGCCACCCATGCCAAGGCGCTTGAGATCGTGAGCCTGGAGCAATTGCAGGCGTATGCCATCGGGCGTGCGCCCAGCGGTGGCTCGACCCGCGCTTGACGCAGGCATGCCTGATGGAATGGCAGGCCCATCCAATGGCTATGACTCGATCCTGGCGGCTGCGTGCCGCGTGATCGACTTGACCTCCATGGCCAGCCTTTCGGCAAAGCCCTGCCCGCTGCGGGTGAGGTCGGGCGCCATCTCCAGGGTGGCCCGGTCGATCGCCTCGGGAATCCTGGCCGCGAGCGACAGCGCCACCGATTTCAGGTACCTGGCCCCCATGCCGATCTGTTCGGCCAAGCCCAGCACCTGATCCTTGCCGACCTTGCCTGGCAGCACCTCGCCACCGACGTTGAAGGCGAACTCCCGCGACAGGCCCGGGTAGATCCGGGTGCACATCAGGTCGTAGAACGGGGTCAGGCGGACCCCCTCGCCGGGGCGATCGTAGATCGAGAGGTTCTTGGCGTGGCTGTCGTTGTTGCCCACGAACAGGTTGAAGAAGATCCACTGCGCGAAGGCCTGCAGGTCCAGCGCCGGACGGGCGCTGAACTGCCGGATGAACTGTGCACACCTGGCAGCCCCCGGGCCGCCTTCCTTCTCGTACTTGCGGTCGGAGTCGGTGCCGGCGAGCTGGCAGAAGTCGTACTGGATCAGGCGTCCCAGCGTGCCGTCGGCCCGGGTGGCGCGGTCGAAGCGTTCGACGACGCAGGAGCGGGTCAGAGGCTCGTAGAACACCCGGGCGGCATTGAGCCCGCAGTGGGTCGCCGTGCGCATGATGATGGCTTCGTTGGCGGCTGATTCCCTGACCTTGGCCAGGCGCCTGATGTCGGGCTTGAGGATGTGCGTCGATGGCGCCGACCCCTTGGGCAGGAGTGGCGTCCTGCCGTCGAAGACGGTGATCGATGCCTTGTCCTGAGCGCCGGCCAGCGAGATCCGGGCGTTGCCGCCTTCGACCTGGATGGCGGCAGCGGACTGGTTGCGGATGATGTCGGCCAGTCTTTCCCAACTGGTGGCTTCGTACTCGGGCGCCACGGGTTGCTGACCATGCTCGAGCAGGACAAAAGCGCCCGCCGTATCACCCGCCACCTCGAGCAGGAGAGAAAACAGCGTGGAGGCCTTGCGCCGCTCCGACAGGTAGCGGCGCAAATCGCCCTCGGGCAGCAGGTTCTCGAAGAAAGCCTGCACATGAGCCGACTCGATCCGGCCGTACTGCAGCGGGATCACCGACAGCGGGAACACTCCCTGGCGATCCAGCCATGTGCGTGCGTATTCGAACGCCAGCGGCACGGCGTCGTGGACCGTGCCCACGAGTTCCGGACCGTAATAGACGTCCAGCGCCGAGGCTCTGCTGCTCACAGCGGCCTCGCGGTCTTCTGGCGCACGACCAGCTCCAGCCCCAGCAGGTCGAGCAGGTCCAGCACCTTCTGCAGCTGCACGGTGGGCTTGCCCTTCTCGATGTCGACGATCAGCCGGTTGCCCGTGTTGCCTATGCCCGCCAGGTCGATCTGGCGCAGGCCGCTGGCACGGCGCTGCTCACGCACGATCCGGCCGAGGTCGGCTGCCGTGCGTACCTTGTCGTCGTGGCCAGAGGAATTACCTTTCGGTAATTCTGATGCGGATTCCGGCATGGTTTTCCTGAAGAGTTACCGAAAGGTAATTCTCTGGTGTATTCAGCCGGCAGTCAATCAATAAGTTACCGAAGAGTAATTCGCGGCGACACAAGACTATCGCTTGCCAAGCCGCTCAGGCGGATGAGGCCGGCGCCGACTTCTTGCGGATGCGCTCCCAGTCCTTCAGCGTCTGCTGGAGGCGGTTCCTGGAATTGGGGTGGCCCTGGCTGAAGGTCTGGGTCAGCAGCTGCCTCAAGGCTTCGTCGGGCAGCGGCGCTGCAGCGGCTTTGAGCCGGTCAATCAGCATCATCACGGTCTGGAAGCTCCCGGAGCGGGCGGCCAGCTCCAGCATGCCCAGGCCGCTGCCGGTGCGGGCCTGGACGTCGGCCCCGTGCTCGATCATGTACCGGACCAGGCCGTCCTTGCCATGCTCGCAAGCCCAGTGCAGCGGCACCAGGCCGCCTGCGGCCGGGGCGTTGAAGTCGGCGCCGGGCGCGAGCAGGCCGGGGTCAAGCGGCCAGCCGGAGGCCTTGATCATCTGCAGGGTTTTCCAATCGGTCATCGGGGCGGCTTGTCCTTGTGGGTGCGGTGGCGGGTTCGGGCGTGCGCCGGATGGGGCAGCTCAGGGGGCAGTCATCTTCTCATGATCAGGTAAGTCAAGCCTGCCTTACCAAAAATTGAGAAGATAAGTGAGAAGTTATCAATCGCTGTGCCGACGCAGCTGCTCCAGCCGCCACACCAGCGACTCGCGCTTGGGCGCAAAGCGCGCCTCGCGCGGCAGGAACAGGGGCTGGCCTTGCAGGTTGGTCAGGCGGGCGAAGTCGGGGATGCGCCGGTCCAGCAGGCGGCTGACATGCCACTTCAGGTCGGGGCCGGGCGCGATCAGGTGCCGGTCCATCGCCCAGTGCATGTCGGGCGTCAGCGCCACGCCGTTGCGCGGATCGTCGTCGCCCGCCGCGCTGAAGGGGTGGATATGCGCGGCCTCGACCATGGCCTCGCCGGTCGGTAGCAGGATGCGTTCCCCGCTGGCGGCGCAGCGGTAGTCGTAGAGCTCGATCACCACGCGGCGGAAGGCCGGGTCGCGCACGTAGGCGGGCGGCAGAGCCTCGGCGGCGGCCAAGGTGGCGCCCTGTCGCAGCTGATGCTCGTAGCGGCTGACTTCGCCGGCCCTGGCCGCGACCGCGCGCAGGTCCTGCAGGCCGCGGTCCAGCCAGTGGGTGGAGAGCGTGTCGGCCAGCGCCTCGAGCGATTCGGGCTGCTGCAGCAAGGCGAACAGTTCCGGGTCCAGCGTGGCGCAGGCGATGTTGTTCGTGATGTCGCGCAGGCTGCCCACGGTGGACAGTGCGTCCAACACTATTTCGCGACCTGGCAAAGGCTGCAGGTGCCAGAAACCGGCTTCGCCCCCGCGCAGCTTGCCGGCGAGGTGGAAGAAGGGAAAGTAGGGATTGGGGTGGTCGCTCGGCGTGCGCACTGCGGCAAAGAAGCGCTGGTAGCGTTCCAGCAGCGGCGGCGCGAACAGGATGCGGTTGTCCGCCAGGCCACCCGAGCGCGCCAAGTCCAGCAGCGCGAGCAGCATGCAGATCTTGTGCGGGCTGGCGCGGCCCGCGCGGACGTTGACGTTCAGGCGGCGGAACTTGTCTTGGTATGCGGCGAGGGTCATGGTCATGGCAACTGCTGCAAGCTCATCCTGGGCCTTCGGGTTTCAGGCGCCGCGCAGTACGCTGAACTCCCGGAACAGCCGTACCGGCAGGGGCACCTCGAGTTCCCAGACGATGCTCATCGGGCGATCGCCTTCAGCTGAAACCAGCTTGACTGGCCCGCAGGCGCAGAACGGTTCGCCAGGCTTGGCGCGCACGAAAAGCTGGAAAGCCCAGCCGTTCGTGCTGCTCTCGAGATAGCGTCGCCCAGCCTTCGTGTCGGGCCCCGCGCTGTTCTGCGTCTGCCAGTGAAAGCGTTGGGTGCTAATTGCATAGTCGTGGTACGCGATGCGGTCGTGGTAGCCCGCGCTCTTATCCAGCGTGACGAACAGCAGTTCAGCCTTGCGGTCCGGCAGCGTGAGCGTGCCGGCTTGGAACGGCGAGCGGCGCTGCGCATGTAGCCAGCCGACAGAGGTCAGGATCTCACGTTGCCCGTAGCTGGCGTGAAGGCATAGCGGCGTGTCTTCCAGCCCCGGCAGCGCTGTCGCATGAAGCGTGCTGCGGGCTTGCAGCAATCCTGCGAGTTGAATCAGCTCCTCGCAGACTGCTGGGTGTGCCGCCAGTCGTTGACCAAAGTCTGCATAGCTTCCTATTTGGCTACTGGTTCCGTCAATTTGATACGCCAGCATTTGCCAGGCTAGCGCTATTTTCTCGTCGTCTGCCTTCGCTATGCCGGCTTGGGCAGCGAAGCGCGCCATCGCATCCAGCCGTGGAGCATCGCTGACATGCAGCAGATCGCCGAAGCGGCGGCTGAAATACGTTTCCTCGGGGCCCGGCTCGTTGGCAATCAAGCCTGCTTCCCGTCGCAGTGTGGTCCAGCCGCTCTTGGTCTGCCCGGTCGCGTAACGGTAAATATCGTCGAGTTCGAGCATCTGGTCGTGGAGGAAATCGGCCAACGTGATGGCGCGCCCACCTTTCTGCGCTGCATAGGCCTGCAACTCGGTACGCAGCCGCCGCCAGTTTTGCTCGGTCAGCGCGCGCAGGTTGGCCAGGACTTGTTCTCGCGTTTGCCGTTGCAGCTGAATATGACAGCCGGGCGGCAGAGCACCGAAACCTTGTTCGACGCCTGTCCGCAACTCGCGCCGCGTCAGTCCTGTGAGGCAGGCCAGCAGGCGGTCGAAGCGGAAGTCGGCCTGGTGCTGGCCGACGAAGTCCAGCAACAGACAGCATTCTTTGCCAGGTGACAGCCTGAGGCCGCGTCCGATCTGTTGCTGGAACAGCACCGGGCTTTGTGTCGGGCGCAATAGCAACAGCGTGTCGACCATTGGCAGGTCGACGCCTTCGTTGTAGAGATCGACCGTGACCAGGGCACAGAGCTCGCCGCTGGCAAGCCGCCTTGGGGCCTGCTGCCGTTCCTCGCTCGGTGTGTTTCCCGTCACGCAGGTGGCCGGCAGCCCGGCCCGGTTGAGCCATTCGGTCATGAACTCGGCATGTGCCACCGAGACACAGAACACCAAGGCCTTGGATTGCCGTGGGTTAGCTGCCAGTCGCTGCCATTCGCTGACGACGAGTTTGGCACGCACCTCATCGTGATCCACCAGCCGCGCGATCGCTCCCGTTTCTCCAGGCTGGTTCCAAGGCACCGACGTGAAATCGGTAGGATCGTCGCAAGCGTAATACTCGAAAGGCGCGAGCAGTTGCAGATCCAGCGCATGCCACAGCCGCATCTCGACCGTAGGGCTGCCGTCAGGTCGCGAGTCGAAATGTTGCGCGATCGGTTTGCCATCGCTGCGCTCGGGCGTCGCGGTCAGTCCGAGCAGGAGCACGGGCTTGATGGCGCGCGCGAATGTTTCGAGCCGTTCACCGCCCAGGCGGTGGCACTCGTCTATCACGACGCTGTGCCAGTAGTCGGGACCCTGCACCGTCAGCAGATTGCGGCTGTGCACGCTGTCGATGGTCGCGAACAGGTGGTCCATGCGTTCCGGGGCGTTGCCACCCGTGAGCAGTTCGCCAAAGTCGGGATCGCGCAGCACTTGTCGGTAGGTTTGTAGCGCTTGCCGCAGGATTTCCTCGCGATGGACCACGAACAGCAATCTGGGCCGGCCCCCCTCGCGCTGACAGCTGGCGCGGTAGTCGAACGCGGCGATCATGGTCTTGCCGGTTCCTGTCGCTGCAACCACCAGATTGCGACAGCGGCCGTGCCGGCGCTCCGAATCGAGTTGCTCGAGCATGTCTTGCTGGTAGGTCTTGGGCTGCAGGTCGAAAAAGGCGGGAATGACGTTGTTCGTCGAGTCCGAGCGGCCTGATTCGCGCTGCAGCGCAGCAGTCAAGGCCTGCCTGTGCGCCGGGTCATCGGGGTGATAAGGCTCGAACTCGCTGTCTGCCCACAGCGTTTCGAAGTGAGCTTGCGCGCGGTCGAACAGAGCCTGTTGCGAATGCTGTGCGACCTTGACGGTCCACTCGAGCCCACCGGTCAGCGCGGCACCTGACAGGTTGGCGCTGCCGATATAGGCCGATCCAAATCCGGTACTGCGGTGGAGCAGCCAGGCTTTTGCGTGTAGCCGAGTGCGTCTTCCGTCCAGCGAAACGCGAACCTCGCAGCCTGGCAGTCGGGCCAACTCATCAAGGGCCCGTGCCTCGGTTGCGCCGGTATATGTCGTCGTGAGGATACGCAGCTGGCAAGCAGGCCTGCCATTGCCTCCCAGCGCTGTAATCTGCTGCAGCACGTCGCGCAGTTTGCGAACGCCCGACACAGTGATGAAGCTCACCAAGATATCGACCCGATCGCAGGATGCGAGTTCGCGCCGTATCTCCTGCAGCAGAGAGGGAGACCCCTTGCCCGCGGTGAAGAGCCAGGGCATGGCCAATCCCACATCGGGCGCATCAGGGAAGTTGCCATCATGCCGCCAAGCGGTGAGCCGACGCGGCGGGGTGTTGAACAGATCGATGATGTCGGCGCTTGTACCTGAGAGTCGGCGCCTGAGTTCGATCAGCAGGCTGTTGACAAGCTCCAGTTGGCTCTGAACACGTTCGGGCCCTTCACCATCGATGTCATCCAGGACGGCCGAGAGCTGGCGCGAAAGGGCATCGACCAGCAGGCTGGTCAGGTCTTCCCGGACATTTTCCAGGCGAGCCTGGCCGGGGATGATCCTGCGTGCTAGGTCATCGGTCAGCAGGCGGTCGTAGAGTCCATCGTGCAGCGTCATGCCCAGAGCATAGCTTGCATATTGATAATTTCAGATCACTTCCTCAAGAAAGCGGGCGTTGCGCTTGAATCTAATTAACACGGCCCCCTTCGGCAAAGTCGCTTCGGCGGCTAGCTGCCAGGGGGTTTTTTCTTGTCTGCCCTGAAGAGAGTTCAACCCAGTCCTAAAGGCAGGTTTCTGGCGTCGAGCCCCATTGCTTGCAGTTCGCGACGGAAATGTGTCATCGCCAGCGGGTAGGCCTGGGCTACCAGCAAGTACTGGTAGTCGTCCTGCTCCAGCATGGTGGTCACAGCGGCTTCCGGCACTTCGGGTGCGTAATGGAACTTGGCTTCGTACTCCCCCGAGAAGGAGGCTGCTGGCGTGCTGTCCTGTTCCATTCTTGATTGGGCGTCCAGGCGAATCTTCACGGTGACTTGCAGTCCTGCTTCAGGCACGTTGGGGATGGCCAATCCGAGCTGGATGTCCTGTTGCATTTCCAGCATCTGGAGCGATTCGTGAGTCTCGCTCTGGTTGTTGCCCTGGAACGCCAGCACGCGAAAGCTGTCCAGCTTGGGGCGGGGGCTCATGGCTTGCATCGGCTCTCTCCCTCTTCGTGCGTGAACTTCCGGAACTCGCGCGGGTTGTAGATCGCAGCCGCCGGATTGGGCTCCATGCTTTGTACGGCGACTCGTAGCGCCTGAGACCGGACGGTCGCGATGGGCTTCTTGGCCATGAACTCGGCGCTCATCCCTTTTTCTGCGACCAGTTCCCAGAAGATTGCCACGCTGCGTCTGACCAGACGCAGCAGAGTGTCCATTGCTTCGGATTGAGCGACATCGTCGTTTTCGTACTTGCTGAACGCGACCGGTCCGCCCCCGAAGAGGCGGGCTGCCTGCACTTGTGTCAGGCCGTATTGTTTGCGCAGGGCCGTGATCTCCGTGCCGGTCAGCAAGCCGTCGACCCGTTTGCGAAAGGCCTGAACGGCCCGCTTGTTCCGTCTGCCTTCTTCCGCGCCCGCGAAGTCGGACAGGCAATGATCACAAAGCTTGTAATGCAGGGGCAGCATCGCTGTGTGTCCCTTGTACTCGGTCTCGACCTCTTGTACCTGCTCCGTGACATGGCCTTCGCCGCACAGTGGGCAGGGTCCCTGAGTGTTCATACCGTTTTCCATCTCAAACATGGCAAGACACTGTCAGCACCAGCTTGCCTGTCTTGCCTATGGCAAATTTCAAGAAATATTCCACTGGCATGGATCTGCCAGTGGCAGCCATGACTTCCAGCCTGCGAATGCTGTAGGCGTCGCAGGCCGCCAGTGCACCCTTGCCGTTCTGACACCATTCGGAGTCGATGTAATCGGTCGTTCTCAGACAGCGGATCAGTTCCGCCACCTGCGACAGGTCGCCATCGAAGAGCTTGTGCACATCCTTGCGGCATTTCTCTGTCCATGCGATCAGCTGACTTTCATCGATGACCAGCTCTTGCACGCGCTCAAGGGAGTAGAGCGGACCTTGCTCGATCTTGACGCGACTTGTTTCGGAAGCTTGAGGCGGGTTGTCGCTGTATTCGGACAGCACAAGTGACTTCACCATTATGGTAACCCATTCACGCAAGAAGGTTGGTTTTTCGCGCGCATAATCCCACCCCGAGCAAGCCCCCGGTGTGACCTCTGCGCAAGCATGCCCCCGGGGGCATCTTCTTTCTGAAAGCCCCGTTCCGGGGCCTTTCCTGGCTGGCACCTGGTCGGTGCCCTGTGCCATCAGACGTCGATATTCCCCGCCCGCAGCGCATTGCTCTCGATGAAGTCGCGGCGCGGCTCGACCTCGTCGCCCATCAGCATCGTGAAGACCTTGTCGGCCTCGATCGCGTCCTCGATCTGCACCCGCAGCAGGCGGCGCACGGCCGGGTCCATGGTGGTTTCCCACAGCTGCTCGGGGTTCATCTCGCCCAGGCCCTTGTAGCGCTGGCGCGCGGTGGTGCGCTCGGCCTCGCTGATCAGCCAGGCCATGGCCTGGCGGAAGTCGCCCACGCGCTCCTCCTTCTGGCGCTCGCCCTCGCCGCGCATGACCTTGGCGCCCTCGCCGACCAGGCCGCGGAAGGTGTCGGCGGCCTCGGCCAGCGCGGCATAGTCGGCGCCGTGCACGAATTCCTGCGTGATCACGCTGCTCTTGATGTTGCCGTGGTGGCGGCGGCTGATGCGCAGCAGCGGCTTGTCGCTGCGGGCGTCGAACTCGGCGCTGACCTCGGCCGGCACGCCGGTGGTGTTGAGCTCGCGCAGCACGGCCTGCAGCGCGGCGGCGCTCTCGGCGGCCTCGTCGAGGTTCTCGAGCCTGAGCACCACGCCATCGGCCACGGCGCGCAGCGCCTCGGCGTCCAGGAAGTTGGAGAGGCGCGCGATCACATGCTCGGCGACCTGGTGCTTGCGCGCCAGCTCGGCCAGGGTCTCGCCATTCAGCAGCGTTCCGGACTCGCCGCCGGTCTGCAGGCTGGCGTCCTTCAGCGCGACCTTGAGCAGGTAGGCGTCGAGCGCGGCGGCGTCCTTCAGGTAGAGCTCTTCCTTGCCCGACTTGACCTTGTAGAGGGGCGGCTGCGCGATGTAGATGTGGCCGCGCTCGACCAGCTCGGGCATCTGGCGGTAGAAGAAGGTCAGCAGCAGCGTGCGGATGTGGGCGCCGTCCACGTCCGCGTCGGTCATGATGATGATGCGGTGGTAGCGCAGCTTGTCGATGTTGAAGTCGTCGGCGCCGCTCTTGGCCTTGGGGTTGTACTCGTCGGCCGCGCTGGCCTTGCCGATGCCGGTGCCCAGGGCGGTGATCAGCGTCAGGATCTCGTTGCTGGCCAGCAGCTTCTCGTAGCGCGCCTTCTCGACGTTGAGGATCTTGCCGCGCAGCGGCAGGATGGCCTGGAACTTGCGGTCGCGGCCCTGCTTGGCCGAGCCGCCGGCCGAGTCACCCTCGACGATGTAGATCTCGCACATCGACGGATCTTTTTCCTGGCAGTCGGCCAGCTTGCCGGGCAGGCCCATGCCGTCGAGCACGCCCTTGCGGCGCGTCATCTCGCGCGCCTTGCGCGCGGCTTCGCGGGCGCGCGCGGCTTCGACGATCTTGCCGCACAGGATCTTGGCATCCTGCGGGCGCTCCTCCAGGTACTCGGTCAGCGCCTTGGCGACGATGTCCTCCACCGGCGCGCGCACTTCCGAGCTGACCAGCTTGTCCTTGGTCTGGCTGCTGAACTTGGGCTCCGGCACCTTGACCGACAGCACGCAGCACAGGCCCTCGCGCATGTCGTCGCCCGACACCTCGACCTTGGCCTTCTTGGCCAGCTCGTTGTCGGCGATGTACTTGCCGATCACGCGCGTCATCGCCGCGCGCAGGCCGGTCAGGTGGGTGCCGCCGTCGCGCTGCGGAATGTTGTTGGTGAAGCAGAGCACGTTCTCGTTGTAGCTCTCGTTCCACTGCATCGAGACCTCGACACCGATCTCGGTGCCCGGGATGCCGCCGTAGCTGTCGGCCGGGCGCGCGCCAATGGCGTGGAAGGTGGTCGGGTGCAGCACCTTCTTGCCGGCGTTGATGAACTCGACGAAGCCCTTGACACCGCCGGCGCCCGAGAAGTCGTCCTCCTTGCCGCTGCGCTCGTCCTTCAGGCGGATGCGCACGCCGTTGTTCAGGAAGCTGAGCTCGCGCAGCCGCTTGGCCAGGATCTCGTAGTGGAAGTCGTGGTTTTCCTTGAAGATGTCGGTGTCGGGCAGGAAATGCACCTCGGTGCCGCGCTTCTCGGTCGTGCCGGTCACGCGCATCGGCGAGACCTCGAATCCGTCGACCTGCTCGACGATGCGGTTCTGCACGAAGCCGCGCGCGAACTCGATCTGGTGCACCTTGCCGTCGCGCCGCACCGTCAGGCGCAGCCACTTCGAGAGCGCGTTGACGCACGACACGCCCACGCCGTGCAGGCCGCCCGAGACCTTGTAGCTGTTCTGGTTGAACTTGCCGCCCGCGTGCAGCTCGGTCAGCGCGATCTCGGCCGCCGAGCGCTTGGGCTCGTGCTTGTCGTCCATCTTGACGCCGGTCGGGATGCCGCGGCCGTTGTCGGTGACGGAGATCGAGTTGTCGCTGTGGATGGTGACGACGATGTCGTCGCAGTGGCCGGCCAGCGCCTCGTCGATCGAGTTGTCCACCACCTCGAACACCAGGTGGTGCAGGCCGGTGCCGTCGCTGGTGTCGCCGATGTACATGCCCGGGCGCTTGCGCACCGCCTCCAGTCCTTCGAGGATCTGGATCGCGCCTTCGCCGTAGTCGCCGCCGGCCGGGATGGCGGGCTGCTGGCCTTCGCTCGCTTGGGGGATGTCTGCGCTCATGTCTGGGATCTCTCACAAGGGCCGAACCCGCTGACAGGTTCGCCGCGGGTTCGGAAAATGGGTTCTGCTGCTGGTGCTGCTGTTGCGGTCGGCCTCAGATGCGCATCGGCATCACGACGTACTTGAAACTCTCGTTGTCGGGGATGGTGACCAGCGCCGAGCTGTTGCCGTCGTTGAGCTCGAGCCTGACCATGTCCTGGCTCATGTTGGCGAGCGCGTCGATCAGGTAGCCGACGTTGAAGCCGATCTCGATCGGGGCCCCGTCGTACTGGATGTCGAGCTCGTCGACCGCTTCCTCCTGGTCGGCGTTGTTGGCCGCCACGCGCAGGCTGCCGCGCTCGAGGTTCAGGCGCACGCCCTTGAACTTCTCGCTCGTCATGATGGCGGCGCGCTGCAGCGCGGCCAGCAGCGGGGCGCGGCCCAGGATCAGGATGTTGGGGTGGTTGCGCGGGATGACGCGGTTGTAGTCGGGGAACTTGCCCTCAACCAGCTTGGTCACGAACTCCATGCCCTCGAAGCGGAAGCGCGCCTGGTTGGCGGCGAACTGCAGCTCGATCGCGCCGTCCTTGTCGCTCAGCAGGCGCTGCAGCTCGAGCACGGTCTTGCGCGGCAGGATGACTTCCTGCTTGTTGGGCACCTCGACGTCGATCTCGGCGCTGGCGAAGGCCAGGCGGTGGCCGTCGGTGGCGACCAGGCTGAGCTTCTTGCCCTCGGCCACGAACAGGATGCCGTTGAGGTAGTAGCGGATGTCGTGCACCGCCATCGAGAAGCTGACCTGGTTCAGCAGGCTCTTGAGCGTCTTCTGCGGCACGCTGAAGGCCGGGCCGAAGCTGGGCGCTTCCTGCACCAGCGGGAAGTCCTCGGCCGGCAGCGTCTGCAGCGTGAACTTGGACTTGCCGCCCTTCAGGATCAGCTTGTTCTGCGCCGATTCCAGGCTCACCAGCTGGTCGGCCGGCAGCGTGCGCAGGATGTCGATCAGCTTGCGCGCGCCGACCGTGGTCGAGAAGGCCGCGTGGTCGCCGCCGAGGTCGAGCTGGGTGCGGATCTGGATCTCGAGGTCGGAGGTGGTCAGCTGCACCTCGCCGCCGGCCTTGCGGATCAGCACGTTGGCCAGCACCGGCAGGGTGTGGCGGCGTTCGACGATGCCCGCCACCGATTGCAGGGCGGCCAGCACTTTGTCCTGGGTCGACTGGAAGACGATCATGTTCAGGGCTTTCTTGGATGTCGGTCTGGAGCGAGCTTAAGCGATGCGCGCGTCAGCCCTTGAGGGTCTGCTCGAGCACATGCAGCTGCTGGTTGAGTTCGCTGACGGTCTGGCGTTCGGCGGCGATCTTGCGCACCGCGTGCAGCACCGTGGTGTGGTCGCGGCCGCCGAACAGCTCGCCGATCTCGGGCAGGCTCTTCTGCGTCAGCTCCTTGGCCAGGAACATCGCGATCTGGCGCGGCCGCGCGATGTTGGCGGGCCGCTTCTTGGAGTACATGTCGGCGATCTTGATCTTGTAGAAGTCGGCGACGGTCTTCTGGATGTTCTCGACGCTGATCTGGCGGTTCTGGATCGACAGCAGGTCCTTGAGCGCCTCGCGCGCGAGCTGGATCGAGACTTCCTTCTGGTTGAAGCGCGAGTAGGCCAGGATCTTGCGCAGCGCGCCCTCGAGCTCGCGCACGTTCGAGCGCACGTTCTTGGCGACGAAGAAGGCGACGTCCTCGGGCATGGAGGCGCCCTCGGACTCGGCCTTGCTGATCAGGATCGCCACCCGCATTTCGAGCTCGGGTGGCTCGATCGCCACCGTGA
>JBDLTM010000021.1:0-15453 GCA_039805805.1 Pseudomonadota bacterium
TGACCGTGTTGGCCTGCACCGAGAGGTGGATAGCCATTTCGGGGTACTGCTCGCGCACCATCATGATCAGGCCCGGGTCGGCCATGATCAGCGCGTCGGGCTTCATCGCGATCACCGGCGCGATGTCGCGCATATAGGTGCGGACCTTGTCGTTGTGCGGCAGCAGGTTGCTGGTGACGAAGAACTTCTTGCCGCGCGTGTGCGCCTCGCGGATGCCGATCTCGAGCTGCTCGAGCCGGAACTCGTTGTTGCGCGCGCGCAGTGAGTAGCGCGGCTGGCCGGCGTAGATCGCGTCGGCGCCGAAGTCGTAGGCGGCGCGCATCTTGTCGAGCGAGCCAGCGGGCAGCAGCAGTTCGGGGGCTTTGAGGGCGGTCATGGGGCAAGATTGTCCCGCAAACCCGACTCGGACGCTGTTCACTTGCGACTTGTCCCCATTTTGCCGTCGGGCGGGAGTTCGTCCCGCTGGCGCAGGAAGAGCCGGGACTGCACTGCCGACAGCGTGACAAGTCCCTGATCCGTCTGGCATTTTCCGGCTTATCCAGAAGATCTGTGGACAACATTGTTGAGATCTTGCCGGCAGGCGCCCCATGTCCTTGTCGAACAAGGCTTTTCCTGGGCTGCACAAATTGCAGGCTCGATATGCAAGGCATTTGAAAACAAGGGCTTGCGAATGGATTGTGGAGCCGAGCCTGCTGCTGCTCTGCAGGCCTGATCAGGCTGCACGCCAGCAGGGCAGTCCTGCAGGATGTGCATAAGGCTGATCGTGTCCAGACCAGCCTGACAGGTTTCAGTCTCGCTGACCCATCCCGTTCAAGCTGGACCGGCTTGCAGCTGCTCCCAGGCCGAGAGCGCCTCGGCTGCGTACATCAGCGACGGCCCGCCGCCCATATAGGTGCAGATGGCCAGCATCTCCTCGAGCTCGGCCCGGGTGCAGCCGAGCTTGACCAGCGCCTTGACGTGAAAGCCCACGCAGCCCGAGCAGCGCTGGCTGATTCCGATCGCCAGCGCGATCAGTTCCTTGTGCTTGGCGCTGATCGTGCCCTCGGCCATCGAGGCCTGCGCCAGCTGGGCAAAGCCCCCCATGGCTGCCGATTGGGACTTGCGGAACGGGGCCAGGCTGGCGTTGATGTCCTTCATCAGGCCGATGTGGTCGAATGTGCTCATGCTGAATACTCCTTGAAAGTCACGCTAGATGGATTGAAGGGCGCAAGGTCTGCTGAATCAATTCCAAGCTCATTTTGCTCAGGGCCTGCAGAAGCGCCGCACGCAATTCGGCGTCATCGACCTGCTCGACCAGCGCGAGCCGCATGCACAGCAGCCACTGCTGGCATTCGATCGGTCCGATCGTGCAGGCCTGCGCTGTCCCGGCCGGGACCGAGCAAAGCGCAGGTCCCCCGAGCCAGCTCGATAGGAACTCGAACAGGCGTTCGGTGCAGCCAGTCAGTACGTGCGGGTGCAGGCGTCGCAGCTGGAGCGCTTCAGGCAGCTCATCCACCAGCTGGTAGAAGCGCTCTGCCAGCTGGCGGACTCTGGCCCCGCCGCCCAGCAACTGGTAGATATTGCTCCCGCTGGCCGGCATGGACTGGCTGACAGGAAGGGGGCTGCGGTTCATGATGGCAGTGGATGGGATACGAATTGATTTGCAAGGAACATGCCAGCTTCCTTGGCGATTTCCCTGTCGGCTTGTGCTGGCAGAGGCGCTGGAACTGGCGGTGCGCCCATTCCATGCCGCGACCTGGGCTGCCAGAGGGTTTCTGCTGCTGCCAGCCTTGCCGGCTTTTCTGCCAGAATGACGCATCCAGATACCTATGGGGGTAGCATGATAGATTCCTCTCCAGCGCCTGGCCATGCCAGGCCCGGCATCAGCCGGGCGCATGCCGAGCTGGCGTCCTTCCTCGAGGGCCTGCCCGAGCCTCATATCCTGTGCGATGCCGACTACCGCATCGTCGCCGCGAATCCGGCCTATCGTCAGCAGCACGGCGGCGCAGGCGATCCGGTCGGGCGCACCTGCTACCAGGTTTCGCACCATTTCGACCGTCCCTGCGACCAGGCCGGCGAGTCGTGTCCGCTGGCGCGCTCGCGCCTGTCGGGCCAGCGCGAGCGCGTGCTGCACCTGCACCACACGGCCAGCGGCCAGAGCTATGTCAACATCGAGCTGATTCCCCTGCACGGGCCCGATGGCCAGCTCAGCGGCTATATCGAGAAGATGGAGACGGTGCGCCATGCCCACCACCAGCCGCAGGCGCAGGGCCTGATCGGGCGCAGCGCGGCGTTCCGCCAGATGCTGGCGCTGGTCACGCGGGTGGCACCGACCGACTCGGCCGTCATGCTGCTGGGCGAGACCGGCACCGGCAAGGACCTGGTCGCGCAGACCTTGCACGCTTCCAGCCAGCGCGCGGCCAAGCCCTTCGTTCCGGTCGACTGCTCGAGCCTGACCGAGACGCTGTTCGAGAGCGAGCTGTTCGGCCACGAGCGCGGCGCCTTCACCGATGCGCATCGGGCCAAGGCCGGCCTGGTCGAGACCGCCAACGAGGGCACGCTCTTCCTCGACGAGGTCGGCGACATCCCGCTGACGATGCAGGTCAAGCTGCTGCGCCTGCTGGAGAACGGTGTCTATCGCCGCGTCGGCAGCACCGAGCAGCGCCAGGCCAACGTGCGCATCGTCTCGGCCACGCACCGCGACCTGCCGGCCATGGTCAGGGAAGGGCGCTTCCGCGAGGACCTCTACCACCGCCTGTGCACCTTCCCGATCCGGCTGCCGGCGCTGCGCGAGCGCGTCGAGGACCTGCCGCTGCTGGCCGAGGGTCTGCTGAGCCGGCTGGCGCCACGCCGCGGCCTGAGCCTGGCGCCCGCCGCGATCGAATTGCTGGCGCGCCAGCCCTTCCACGGCAACGTGCGCGAACTGCGCAACCTGCTCGAGCGCGCCATCGTGCTGTGCGACGGCAGCGAGATCGGCGTCGAGGCGGTGCAGTGGGCGCTGCAGCTCGATCGCGACCTGCAGTCAGGCGCTTCGGGCCCGACGCTGGCGCCCGTTCTGCAAGACGCAGGTCCGCCTGACGAGGCAGGCGATGAGCTCGCGCCGCAGGGTTCCTGGCAGCGCCTGCAGCAGGAGCATCTGCGCCAGCGCCTGCAAGGCTGGGCCGGCACGCGGGCAGGCCTCGCCAGGGAACTTGGCATCAGCGAGCGCACCCTCTATCGCAAGCTCAGGGCCATGGGGCTGGCTTGACCTGGGCGCAGCGCGGGTCTAATCTGTCGCAGCCAGAGACTCGAATATACTGGAGTGGGTATTTGCCCGATCAAAGGAGTCGTGATGAAAAGCAATGTCGGTGGCATCGATCGCGTGCTGCGCATCGTGGTGGGTCTGGTCTTGATTGCGCTGGCCGCAACCGGCACCGTGGGAGTCTGGGGCTATATAGGCGTCGTGCCCCTGCTGACCGGCCTGATCGGCTGGTGCGGCCTCTACACCATGCTGGGCCTCAGCACCTGCCCGACCCGGAAATGAACCGGATGGCGGCGCCCAGGTTGCCGGACCAGGCGCAGCATCTGGAGCAGCAGTTCCTGGCCCTCAATACGCGCATTGCACGCCTGTGCCTGCTGCTGGGGGTCAGGCTCGACAGCCAGGCCGATGTCCAGCGCCTGCTGGGTCGGCAACTGCCGGCTTTCCAGCCCGCCAAGCCCGCCGACACCCTGAACCAGGCGCAGCGCCGCGAGCACCAGGAGTGGGAGGAATTGCGTGGCCTGGTGGCGATGCGCTGCGACCTCGTCTCCCATACGCTGCAGCATCTCGGGCTGGAGCTGACCCGCCAGCTCACCGACCTGGCCGAGCAGGACCTGCAGCGCCTGGGCTTCAAGCCTGGCGCTGACGGCTTCGAGCTGCTGCGCCATCTGGACGATCCTACTTGACCAGGATCAGCTTGCCGGCCCGGGTCTGCTGCAGCCGGTAGGCTTGTCCCTGGTGCAGGATCACGACCTCCTGGCGACCCTGCAGCAACTGCTGGCTGTCGATCGGCGCATCCGCGACCTGGCCAGGCTGACCTGCCTGCAGCGCTTGGGCACCGCTGGCTGGTGCGGGACAAGCGGCCGGAGCCATCATGGCTGGGTCACGAAGCCCATCTTGCGGATTCCGGCGCGCTGCGCAGCAGCCAGCGCCTGGGCGACGCGCTCGTAGCGTGCCGCCTTGTCGCCGCGGATATGCAGCTCGGGCTGAGGCTGCTGGACCGCCGCCGCTTCCAGCCGGGCCTGCAGCGCCTCGTCGCTGAGCTGCTCCTGGTTCCAGTGGTACCGTCCTTGGGCGTCGACGCTCAATTGCACCGTCTCGGGCCTGTCGCGGCTGGGCGTCGAGCTGGCCTGCGGCAGGTCGACGCTGACCGCGTGCCGCACCACCGGCAGCGTGACGATGAAGACGATCAGCAGCACCAGCATGACGTCGATCAGCGGCACCATGTTGATCTCGCTCAGCACCTCGTCGCTGTCGTCCGGTTCGAAGTTGGAAAAGGCCATCGTCGATCTCCCGTTCTTCAGGCCTTGGCCGCCGGGCTGGCCGGCTGAGCAGCGGCGGCTTGCACGCGCGCGCCGGTCACGAAGTAGGCATGCAGGTCGTGCGCGAAGCGGTCGAGCTGGTGCAGCACGCCCTTGTTGCCGCGCACCAGCGCGTTGTAGCCGAGCACGGCCGGGATCGCGACCACCAGGCCCAGCGCGGTCATGATCAGCGCCTCGCCGATCGGGCCGGCGACCTGGGCTATGCTGGCCTGGCCGGCAGCCCCGATGTTGAGCAGCGCGTGGTAGATACCCCAGACGGTGCCGAACAGGCCGACGAAGGGCGCGGTCGAGCCGATCGAAGCCAGCACGGTCAAGCCCTCCTGCATGCGTGCCCGGCTGTCCGCGATCGAATGGCGCAGCGAGCGGGTGACCCAGTCGCTCGCGTCCAGACTGTCGTGCAGATAACGCGGCTGGTCTCCATCCAGATGCAGGATATGGCGGTTTGCCTCGCTGCCTTCCCTGGCCAGCAGCAGGAAGGGGTTGTCAGCCTGGGCGCCCAGCTTGCGCAGGCCTTCGTCGAAGTCGCGGCTGTGCCAGAAGCCGTCGCAGGCACGGGCCTGGGCGCGGTGGCGGCGCAGCGTGAGCGCCTTGAGCACGATCGTGACCCAGGACAGCACCGACATGCCGAGCAGGATGATGGCGACGCTGCGGATGATCCAGTCACCCTGATGCCAGACATGGGCGAGGCCGAATTGAGTTTCCATTTTGCTTACTCCAGTACAAAATTCACGGGGATGTCGAACCACATGGCCTCGGGCACGCCGTTGCGCCGCGCCGGGACATAGCGCCACTTGAGCACGGCCTGCCGCGCAGCCTGGTCGAGGCGCTCGTAGCCGCTCGAGCTGCGGATCTCGGCCCTGGAAGCCGTTCCGTCGGTCTCGATCAGCACGCGCAGCACGACCTTGCCTTCCTCGCGCAGGCGCCGGCTCAGTGGCGGGTAGGCCGGTTTCGGGTTGTTGAGGTAGTCAGCGCTCGCACTCGGCAGCTCGACCCTGGCGGGTGCCGGTGCAGGAGCCGGGCTGGCAGAAGCCATGGCGGCTGCGGCTGGCGCTGCCGCCGTGCGGCTGATCGTTGAGGCGGCCGGTGCGGCGCTGGGCGCCGTGGCTGGCAGCGGACTCGGCTCAGCCTGAGCTACTGCCGCGGGTGCAGGCTTGGGCTCCGGTTGCGGTATCGCCTTCGGTGTCGGTGTCGGTGTCGGTGTCGGTGTCGGCTTGGCCGTCTGGCTCGGCGCAGGCTTGGGTGCAGGCTGGCTGGCCTGTACCGGAGCCGGGTGGCTGGCCAGCAGCTCCATCGTCACGACGGCCAGCTCGGGCGGCTGCACCTGACCGGAGCTGGTAAGCAGCCAGCCCAACAGGCCGGCATGTGCCAGCAGCACCGCCAGCGTTACCAGGGCCGTCTGGCTCCGGTTCGTGCCCGGCAGGGAAGGGGCCGGAAAGGTGCCGGCAGTCTTGCTTGACAGTTTCATGTTCCGATGTCCTGCTGCACGCGCAGACAGGACTTGTCTATTTCCGCCAGGCTGCGCAGCCCGCACAGCGCCATCGCGGCGGCCAGTTCATCCTGCAGCAGGCGCAGCACATGGGCGACGCCAGTGGCGCCCGCATTGGCTAGGCCGTGCAGCACCGGGCGTCCGACCAGCACCGCGTCGGCGCCCAGCGCGAGCGCCTTGAGCAAGTCGGTGCCGCGCCGGATGCCGCCGTCGACCAGCAGCGCGCAGCGCCCGGCCACAGCGCCAGCCACCTCCGGCAGCAGTATGGCAGTGGCCGGCATCGTGTCCAGCACGCGACCGCCGTGATTGGAGACGACCAGGCCCGCGACGCCGAGCTCGCAGGCCAGCGCCGCATCGTCCGGATGCGTCACGCCCTTGAGCAGCAAGGGCAGGCGGCTATTGGCCAGCAGCCATTCGACGTCGTCCCAGCCCGGGGCCTGTGCCAGCAGTCTATCCAGGGTGCTGGCGCTGGATGGCGGCAGATGCGGGGTGGCCAGGCCAGCCGGCAGGCTGAAGGCCGCGCGGCGCTCGCGGTCGCGCACGCCGTTGAGCGGCGCGTCGACCGTCAGCACCAGCGCCTCGACGCCGGCGGCCTCGGCGCGCGCGAGCTGCTCGCGCAGCCAGCCGCGCTCGCCCAGCGCATGGAGCTGGAACCACAGCGGGCCCCGGTCGCGGTCGGCCAGGTAATGCCTGGCGACCGCCTCCAGCGGGGTGTTGCTCTGCTGGCCCAGCACCAGGCCTGAGCCGACTGCCGCCGCGGCGACGGCAGTCGCCAGTTCTCCGTCCGGGTGCGCGAGGCGCTGGTGCGCCATCGGTGCGACCAGGATGGGGCAGGGCATGGGCTGTCCCAGCAGCCGGCCTGCCAGCGAGAGTCCGGCCAGCGGGCGCAGCACGCGCGGTCGCAGCGCCAGCCCGCCCCAGGCCGCGCGGTTGGCGCGCAGCGTGATCTCGTCGGCCGCGCCGCCGCTGCAATAGGCCCAGGCGGCAGGGTCGAGCCGCAAGCTCGCCTGCGCCTCGTGGTCGGCCAGGCTGACCAGGCCGGCCAGCAGGCTGGCGCTCTGGTCATTCTGATCCGGGGTCGTCATCGCTTTCAGGTACTGGCCCATTGCCGCAGCAGGTTGTGATAGACACCGCTGAGTGCGATGGTCTCGGCGCTCTCGCCATGGCGCTCGCGCAAGCGTAGCAGGTTGAGGTCCAGATCGAGCAGGGTGCGGCGCTGTTCGTCGCTGCGCACCATGCTCTCGATCCAGAAGAAGCTCGCGATGCGCTCGCCGCGCGTGACCGGCGTGACTTCGTGCACGCTGGTGCCCGGGTAGAGCAACGCGTCGCCGGCGGCCAGCTTGACGCCGCGGCTGCCATAGCTGTCGTGCACCAGCAGCTCGCCGCCGTCGTATTCGTCCGGATCGGCCAGGAACAGGGTGCAGGAGACATCGGTGCGCACCCATTCCTGCGTCGCCTTCGAGCGCAGCACCGCGCCGTCCACATGCGCGCCGTAGCGGTCGGCACCGACGCGGTAGCGGTTGAACAGGGGGTTGAAGATCCTGCGCGGCAGCGCGGCCGAGAAGAACAGCGGGTCGCGCCGCACGGCATTCAGCACCAGCTGCTGCAGCTCGGTCGCCTGCGGGCCGTCCTGCGCCAGCTGCTCGTTGTGCTTGAGTCCGACGGCCTGGCCGCCGGCCGTGCTGCGGCCGTCGATCCAGGGGGCATCGTCTCCCAGCAATGCACGGGCACGGGCCAGTTCTTCGGGGTTCAGGAGGTTTTTCAGGTGCAGCAGCATGGCGGGCGGGCCCTCGGCACTCTGGTCAGGGCAGATCGGCAGGGGATCAGAACAGGACCTTGTAGTTCAGCTGCACCTGGCGTGCGGCGCCCGGAGCGTAGAAGCCACGGTAGAGCGTGTCGGCGTAGAGCAAGTCGGTCAGGTTGCTCACGTTGAGCTTGAGCGACTGGCTGGCGTCGAGCTGGTACTCGGCCATGGCGTCGACCGTGGTGAAGGCCTTGGCCGTGACATGGCGCGCGCCTTCCGGGTTCTGCTCGCCGCGGTAGTTCAGGCCCAGGCCCAGGCGCCATTGCGGCGCGACGCGGTAGGTCGTCCACAGGCTGGCGCTGTGCCTGGGCGTGAGCGCCGGGCGGTCGCCTTCCTGCTGGGCGTTGCCGCTGGAGCCGGCAGCACGGCCATTGTCGATCTTGGCCAGCGGGATCCAGGTGTGGTTGTAGAACAGTTCCCACTTCGGCGTGATGCGGCCGGCCAGGTTGAATTCCATGCCGGTGGCGTGACGCTTGCCCGACAGCAGGAAGGAGTCCTCGGTCGGCTCGTCGGCGTTGCGCTCGTTGTACTTCTCGGAGTGGAACAGAGCCACGCCCAGCGAAGCCTTCCTGTCGAACAGCTCGAACTTGCCGCCGATCTCGAGGTTGCGGCTCTTCTCGGGCGGAGTGTTGGCGATCCTGGCATTGTTGCTGCCCGGCGTCATCGCACCGAGCGCGAACTGGTAGGTATCGCCCGAGGTGTTGTACGAGGTGCCATAGGACAAGTAGTAGGACTCGGTCTCGCTCGGCTGGTAGAGCGCGCCCAGGCGCGGGCTGATCAGCTCATCCTTGACCTTGAAGCTTGTCGCCGGCGTGCTGCCGTTGGCCGGTGCGTGATAGGACGCATCGAAATGGTCCAGGCGCAGGCCGCCGACCAGCTTGACGGTGTCAGTCAGGCTGACGGTGTCCTGGGCGTAGAGGCCGATGTTGCTGGCCTGGAAGTGGTTGAGCACTGGCGGCAGGCGGGTATCGGCCACTCCCACGCCGTTGTCGGGTGTGCCAACATAGGTGGGGGGCGAAATGGGCAGGCCGCTGGTGTAGCTGTTGTTGCGCTGGGCGTCCTCGTAGGACAGGTCGACGCCTGCGATCAGGCTGTGCTGCTTGTCGAAGGCCTGGAACTTGTCGCTGTAGTCGTTCTGGATCTGGGTAAGGTCGCTGTAGCCGACGCGCGCCTTGGCGCTGCGCGAGAGCACCGTCGCACTGCCGAGCGTTTCGGGCGTGATCGGGCTGGTGACGGTCGGGCAGTCGGCGCTCGGCTTGCCATCGCGACCGGGGCCGCAGAAGCGCACCGCGCTTGCCAGCAGCTCGCGCTCGTAGCGGCCATGTCGCACCTGGGTCTTGAGCTCGCTCTGGCTGTCGAAGCGGTGCGTGTGGCTGAAGGTGCCGTAAGTGCTCTGAGTCTTCAGGTAGTCGCTGTCCAGGCCGTAGTAGTTCCTGGCCGGCAGGCTGGGATTGATGTCACCCCGGTCGCCTTCGCTCAGGAACCAGGGATGGTTGTAGAGCGGCTTGCCGTCGGTCTCGAGGTGGTAGAGCCCGACAGAGAACTCGTCGCGCGTGCCGATGCCCCAGCGGTAGGTCGGCGCGATGCCCTTCTTGTTGATGCTGGCGCCATGGTGGTCGGCGTCATGTGCCATCGCGTTCAGGCGCAGCGCCGAATCCTCGC
Source organism: Pseudomonadota bacterium (assembly GCA_039805805.1). Classification (GTDB taxonomy): domain Bacteria; phylum Pseudomonadota; class Gammaproteobacteria; order Burkholderiales; family Burkholderiaceae_C; genus Malikia. Next base: position 9,492 of record JBDLTM010000021.1, read on the forward strand.
CGGTCTTGAGGTTGAAGTCGCCGGTGACGCGCAGCTCATTGCCGCTGCCGACGGTGAAGTCGACCTCGTGCTGGTCCATCAGGAAGGGCTGCTTGCTGACCTGGTTGACTACGCCGCCGGTCGAGCCCTTGCCGAACAGCATCGATGCCGAGCCTTTCAGCACCTCGACGCTTTCGTGGTTGAAGGTGTCGCGCTCGACCAGCGGCGCGTCGCGCAGTCCGTCCACATAGATGTCGCCAGCCTGGCCGAGCGAGAAGCCGCGCAGGCGCACGTCCTCCTCGCCGGTCTCGCCGGCCTGGAAGGTCACGCCGGCGGTAGTCTTGAGCACCTCGCGGAAATCGTCCAGGTTGCGGTCATCCATCAGCATCTCGGTCATCACGGTGACTGACTGTGGGATGTCGCGCAGCGACTGCCTGCCCTTGGCCGTGGTGGTCGAGCTGGTGCGCAGGCTGTTCTTGGTCTTGAGCTCGGCCGGCTCGGCCGAGTCGGTGACGGTCACGGTCGACAGCGCCTGGCTGCTTTCAGTCGGCGCGGTCTTGGCGTGGGCGGCAAAGGTGCCCGCCAGCAGCAGCGCGCCCAGCGGCAGCAGGGCCGGGCGGACCAGAAAGGTCGAGTGGTCGGAAGTGGTTTGGGCGGCGGCCTGTTCGGGCTGGCGTGCGATGCGGTTCATGTTCAGCGGTATGGGTTGGAAAATTGGGCTGGCTGGCAACGCAGAGGCACGCTGTGGCTGGCTGTTCGTGAATCATACAGCAAACGAGAATCGTTCGCATTAACATTCATGGACTGTGTGGCTTCGGCCACCATGTCAAAATGACGGTATGTCTCTGCCATCCCGTCGTGTGACGATGGCAGGACCGCGGCGCTTCCCCCTTGTCGGGCCCGGCCAGCCCGGTTGATCTGCCGCAACACTGCTGGCATGTTTCCTGCGCTAAGCTACGGGAAATCCCCGGCGGCCGGATGGCGGCAAGGCGCTGGATTTATTGCACAGGAATCTCCATGACGACGAAACCCGACAAGCCACAACAGGCCGAGCCTGAAGAGGTCGTGATCTCGCTCTATGCGGCGGGCAAGAAGATCTACCCCCGCTCGGTCCAGGGCCTCTTCAATACCTGGCGCTGGGCTCTGGTCTGGATCACCCAGATCATCTTCTACGGCCTGCCCTGGCTGGTCTGGAACAACCGCCAGGCGGTGCTGTTCGACCTCGAGGCGCGCCGCTTCTACCTGTTCGGCCTGGTGCTTTATCCGCAGGACTTCATCTACCTGACCGGGCTGCTGGTGATCGCCGCGCTGGCGCTGTTTCTGTTCACCGCCGTGGCCGGGCGACTCTGGTGCGGCTATGCCTGTCCGCAGACGGTCTACACCGAGATCTTCCTCTGGATCGAGAAGATGGTCGAGGGTGACCGCAGCGCCCGCATCCGGCTCGACGATGGCGAACTCTCGCGCAACAAGTTCGGCCGCAAGGCGCTCAAGCACGCGCTCTGGGTGCTGTTCGCCTTCTGGACCGGCGTGACCTTCGTCGGCTACTTCACGCCGATCAAGGTGCTGGTCGCCGAGTTCGCGACGCTGGGCCTCGGCCCCTGGGAGACTTTCTGGGTGCTGTTCTACGGCTTCGCGACCTACGGCAACGCCGGCTGGATGCGCGAGCAGGTCTGCAAGTACATGTGCCCCTACGCGCGCTTCCAGAGCGCGATGTTCGACCGCGACACGATGATCGTGACCTATGACGAGAAGCGCGGCGAGCCGCGTGGCGCGCGCAAGAAGTCCGCCGATCCCAAGGAGCTCGGCCTGGGCTCGTGCATCGACTGCACGATGTGCGTCCAGGTCTGCCCGACCGGCATCGACATCCGCAAGGGCCTGCAGTACGAGTGCATCGGCTGCGGCGCCTGCGTCGACGCCTGCGACGAGGTAATGGACAAGGTCGGCTACCCGCGCGGCCTGATCAAGTACGCGACCGAGAACGGCATGGCCAACAACTGGACCAGCAGGCAGATGATCCAGCGCGCCTTGCGCCCGCGCGTGCTGGTCTATACCGGCATCCTGCTGGCGATCTGCGCCGCGGTGGCGGTCAGCCTCTTCATGCGCACGCCGCTCAAGGTCGACGTGATCCGCGACCGCGGCGCGATTGCGCGCATGGTCGAGCAGGGCCGGGTCGAGAACGTGTTCCGCCTGCAGGCGATGAACGCGACCGAAACCGTGCAGCAGCTCGAGGTCTCGGTCGAGGGACTGCCCGGCATCATGATCGCCTCCGAGCGCGCGATGGAGGTGCAGCCGACCGAAGTCCACTCGCTGGTGCTGCGGGTGCAGATCCCGCCCGGCTCGTCGCCGAGCGGCTCGCACAAGATCAACTTCCACATCCGCTCGCTCAACGACCGGGGCATCGAGCTCAGGGAGGAGACGGTCTTCCTGGTGCCGCGCTGATCCGGTCAGTCCATTCGGGTCCAGCCAGGGCTGGGCCCCTGCCGTCCTGCGGCACAAACGACTACGGCCCCTCGCGGGGCCGTTTGCTTTTCTGTCAGATCGGAATGTCAGTCGCGGAAGTTCTTGAACGACAGCGGCAGGTCGAGGTCCTTCTTGATCAGCGCCATCGCGGCCTGCAGGTCGTCGCGCTTGGCGCCGGTCACGCGCACTTCCTCGCCCTGGATCGCGGCCTGCAGCTTGAGCTTGCTGCCCTTGATGATCTGCTGGATCTTCTTGCCGTCCTCGGTGCTGATGCCGTTGCGGACCTTGAGCACCTGCTTGACCTTGTCGCCGCCGATCTTCTCGATCTTGCCGGCGTCGATGAAGCGCACGTCGACGCCGCGCTTGGTCAGCTTGTTCTTCAGGATGTCGTCGACCTGGCCGATCTGGAAGTCGCTGTCGGCGAAGAGCGTGATCTCCTTGTCCTTCTGCTCGACGGCGGCCGAGCTGCCCTTGAAGTCGAAGCGGGTGCCGATTTCCTTGGCGGTCTGGTCGACGGCGTTCTTGACTTCGACCAGGTTGGGTTCGAGCACGGTATCAAAAGAAGGCATGGGGTGATTTCGGAAATGAGGTTGCTGGCCGGGACTGCGCTGACGGCGCCCGGGTGAGACAATTCCGGGATGTTAGTCGAGAAAAACGTGGCCTTGCAGCCCTTCAACACTTTTGGCATCGCCGCGCGCGCGCACCGGCTCGCGCGCATCGGCTCCGAGGCCGAGCTGCAGGCGCTGATCCGACATCCCGACTGGTCGGCCGACGATGCCTTCGTGCTGGGCGGCGGCAGCAACATCGTGCTGACCGGCGACGTCAGGAAGCTGGTGCTCAAGGTCGAGATCCCGGGCCGGCGCCTGCTGCGCGAGACCGACAAGGGCTGGCTGGTCGAGGCCGGCGCCGGCGAGGGCTGGCATGAGTTCGTCGCCTGGACCATCGCCCAGGGTTGGCCGGGGCTCGAGAACATGGCGCTGATCCCCGGCACGGTCGGCGCCTCGCCGGTGCAGAACATCGGCGCCTACGGCGTCGAGTGCCAGGACCGCTTCGATTCGCTCGACGCGGTCGACCTCGAGACCGGCGAGACCTTCAGCCTGAACGCCGCGCAATGCGGTTTCGGCTACCGCGACTCGGTTTTCAAGCACGAGCGCCCCGCCGACGGGCGCGGCCTCGGGCTCAAGGGCCGCGCGCTGATCACGCGCGTTCGCTTCCTGTGCCCCAAGCCCTGGAAACCGGTGCTCGGCTACCTCGACCTCGAGCGCAAGATGGCCGAGACCGGCATCAGCAATCCCGACGCGCGCCAGATCTTCGAGATGGTGTGCGCGATCCGGCGCGCCAAGCTGCCCGATCCGGCGCTGATCGGCAACGCCGGCAGCTTCTTCAAGAACCCTAGCGTCACGCCCGAGCAGTGCGAGGACATCATCGCGCGCGACCCCAAGGTCGTCCACTACCCGATGCCAGACGGCAGCGTCAAGCTCGCGGCCGGCTGGCTGATCGACGCCTGCGGCTGGAAGGGCAAGACCGTCGGCCACGCCGGCGTCTACGACAGGCAGGCGCTGGTGCTGGTCAACCGGGGCGACGCCGAGCACCCCTGCACCGGCGGCGAGGTCATGACGCTGGCGCGCGCAATCCAGACCAGCGTCTACGAGCGCTTCGGCATCCGGCTCGAGCCCGAGCCGGTCGTGCTCTGACCGTGATCTGATCTTGCCGCTCGGCAAGCCAGGCGGGGGGTCTGGGGGTTTCACTGATTGACAATTCTGGCCTGATTTGTCATCGTGAACTGATATAAGTGCAATGAATTGTCAAGTATTGCACTGATTCGCGCATTGCCTGCGCCCGGAGCTAGCCATGACTTCGCCCGCCATCACCCTTTCGTCCAGCCAGACTGCCCTGTTGATACAGGGGCTGGAGTCCTTCAGCCAGAGTCTGCAGGAGCTCCAGACGGGCGCTGACTTCAATGCCGAGATGGTTGCGCTGGGCGAGCCGATGTCGGCGCTTCTCGATCCGGCCAGGATCATGAGTGCAGACTGGGTCGAGCGGCTCGCGGCCTCACTGTCCGGATCGATGGACGTCGAGATGCTCAAGGCGCAGCTGCTGGCAGCCGTTTCACCCGATGGCGAGCTCGCCATCGGATCAATCACGGATTCGATCGCTCAAGTCGACGGCAGGCAGGTGCTCTGGCTGCGCATCGACCTGAACGTCGAGCGGACGCTGGTCGACTATCAACTCGATCTGGGCCAGCAGCCATCCACGGATCCCTCGAGGCCATCCCTGATGGACCAGGGTTTTCGGGTCGAAGACATCGAGGTCGACCTGCTGGCCAGCCTTGCTGCCGGGATCGAAATCGGCCTGGTGCTGGACTCCGGCGTTCCCGCGGACCAGGCGCTGTTGCTGAGGATCGACGGAATGGAGGCCTGCGTCCAGGCCTCGGCCACGCTGCCAGCGCTGGAGGCGAGCTACGGGATCCTGGGCCTGGGTCCGACGGACGTCGCGGTCGAGCTCGACTATTGCCTCGACCTGAGCCTGCAGGACGGAGGCGCTGGCCACATCACGCTGGGAACGCTGAGCACCGAGCCCGCCGGCAGCCTGTTCTCCGTCAGCCGGGGCGGAGACGGGCTGGACGTCAGCCTGCCGTTCACGATGGACATCGGCGGCTTCAGCGAGACCGGCACCTCGCTGCAGCTGGGTCTGGTGGCGGCGGACGGATTCGACCTCGGCGCGCTGGCGCTGGACCTGCCCTCGCTGACCGCCACCGACGGAACGGCGTTCGACTTCACCCAGTTCAACGACATCAGCCTTTCGGACCTGGCGGCCTACCTGCTCGAGCTCGAGCAGTTCCTGCCCGGCCTGGGCGACGGACTGGAGCTGCCCCTGCTCGACCAGGACCTCGGCAGCTTGCTGGACTTCGGCGCCGAACTGCACGACTTGATCGAGTCACTACGTGATCCCTCCGGTTCGGGCTGGAGCTTCACCAGCGTGCAGGACTTGATCGACCGCATGGCTGGCAGCCTGGGCGTAGCGAGCGCCGAGTTCGGCCTGCGCTGGTCCCATGCCGCGGAGGCGGTCGAGTGGGACCTGCCCCTGAGCCTGGAGATGACCGGCAGCGCCGCTTTTTCTGCCACCGACCTGGTTCCCGACGGATCGCCCCTGACCCTCAGTGGCCAGGGCAATATGGCGGTGCGGGCGATGCTCGACCTCCACCTGAGCGGTGGCGTGGCGATTGCATCGTCTGCCGGCGTCGCGGAGATCACGGCGGCCACGCTCTTGTCCCAGCTCAATGGCGGAATGGGCCTGACCACGCGCGGCCTGCTGACCGACGAGGCGGGCAGCGCCGTCAATGACATCGGCTTCAGCCTGCGTGACGGCAGCAGCCTGGGGCTCGACCTGAATGAACTGGACCTGGGGGACGGGAGTTCCGCCGACCCCGGGACCGCGACGGTGGCAGACCTGCTGGCGCTGATCAATGGTTCCGGCAAGGTCGAGGCCACGCTGGTCGGCAACCATCTCGAGTTGAGCGACA